>VBAB01000772.1 GCA_005888525.1 Alphaproteobacteria bacterium | reverse complement strand
TCTTCCTGCTGCTCGGCCTCGTGTCGGTCGCCGACGGCTGGCGTATCGCACAGCAGGCCCGCGAAGGGGCAAACTTCGATGCCATCGGCCCCGATCGCTACTTGATCGCGCTCGGCGCAGCGATGCTGCTGGCCGGCCTGTGGCGCCTGCTGCGCGGACCACCGCAGCAGACGGACCCCGAGGCAGCGGTTCCGGATCGCGACGCCGGCGCAACCTGGAGCCTTCTCCTCACCCTCGCCATGCTCGTCGCCTTCGCCCTGCTCGTTCCTGTCCTGGGGTTCTCGCCGACGTGCTTTCTGTTCGTGGCCGCGCAGCTGCGGGTGCTGGGCGGCTGGTCGTGGTGGCTGAGCCTCGGAGTCGCGGCGCCGATCGCGCTGGCATTTCACGCGGCCTTCATCAGCCTCGCCGACATGCCGCTGCCCAAGGGCTATTTCGGGATCTGATCGCGGCGCGGTCGGCGGGCGCACCAGCAAAAAGGGCGGCCTCGAGGGCCGCCCTTCTTCCGTTCCCTGCTTTGTGCCCGAAAGGCTAGACCGAGTAGTACATGTCGAACTCGACCGGGTGCGGCGTCATCTCGAAGCGCTCCACCTCGGCCATCTTGAGCTCGAGGTAGGCGTCGATCATGTCGTCGGTGAAGACGCCGCCCTTCTTGAGGAAGTCGCGGTTCTTGTCGAGGTTGTCGAGGGCCTCGCGCAAGGACCCGCACACGGTCGGGATCTTGGAGAGCTCCTCCGGCGGCAGGTCGTAGAGGTTCTTGTCCACCGCCTCGCCCGGATTGATCTTGCTCTGGATGCCGTCGAGGCCGGCCATCAGCATGGCGGCGAAGCCCAGATACGGGTTGGCCGCCGGATCGGGGAAGCGGACCTCGACGCGCTTGGCCTTCGGCGAGGTCACGACGGGGATGCGGCACGACGCGGAGCGGTTGCGCACCGAATAGGCCAGCAGCACGGGGGCCTCGTAGCCCGGAACCAGCCGCTTGTAGGAGTTGGTCGTGGGGTTGGTGAAGGCGTTGATGGTCTTGGCGTGCTTCAGGATGCCGCCGATATAGTTGAGGCACGTATCGGAGAGATCCGCGTACTTGTTGCCGGCGAACACCGGCGTGGAGCCCTTCCAGATCGACTGGTGGCAGTGCATGCCCGAGCCGTTGTCGCCGTAGACGGGCTTGGGCATGAAGCACGCGGTCTTGCCGTAGGCCTGGGACACATTGTGGATCACGTATTTGTAGATCTGCATGGCGTCGGCCAGCTGCGTCATCGGCCCGAACTTGATGCCGAGCTCATGCTGGGCGGAAGCCACCTCGTGGTGATGCTTCTCGACCACCACGCCCATTTCAGCCATCACCGACAGCATCTCGGAGCGGATGTCCTGGGCGCTGTCGACCGGCGGCACCGGGAAGTAGCCGCCCTTGGTGCGGGGACGGTGGGCGAGGTTGCCCATCTCGTAGTCGGTGCCGCTGTTGGAGGGCAATTCCGCGCTGTCGAGCCGGTAGCTCATATTGTAGGGATCGCAGGTGTAGCGCACGTCGTCGAAGATGAAGAACTCGGCCTCCGGCCCGAACACCACCGTGTCGCCGATGCCGGTCTGCTTGAGATAGGCTTCCGCGCGCTTGGCGATGGAGCGCGGGTCGCGCTCGTACATCTCGCCCGTGGAGGGCTCGAGCACGTCGCAGAACACCGCCATGGTCGTTTGGGCGAAGAACGGATCGAGGTGGGCGGTGGCGGGATCCGGCATCAGCGTCATGTCGGATGCCTCGATGCCCTTCCAGCCGGCGATCGAGGAGCCGTCGAAGGCATAGCCTTCCGCGAACATGGCCTCGTTGACGCACGAGCCGTCGGCCGTGACGTGCTGCATTTTTCCCTTGGTGTCCGTGAACCGCAGGTCAAGGAATTTGACCTCCTTGTCCTTCATCATCTTGAGCACGTCACCAACGGACTTCGGTCTGTCTGCCATTGCTACTCCCCTGTCCTCACTTGCATGTTTGGCGATGTGATGCTGGTGCTTCCCGTCGTTTCCCCGTGACGGCCTCCGGACCGCTCTTACTTGTTCAGATAGCGTCGGTTCCGGTCTCGCCGGTGCGGATGCGGATGGCCTCCTCCACCGTCGACACGAAGATTTTGCCGTCGCCGATGCGCCCGGTCTTGGCAGCCTTCTGGATGGCTTCGAGCGCTTTGGGCAGCATCTCTTCGCCGAGCACGACCTCGAGCTTCACTTTGGGCAGGAAATCCACGACATACTCGGCACCGCGATAGAGCTCGGTGTGGCCTTTCTGGCGGCCGAACCCCTTGGCCTCGATGACAGTAATGCCCTGCAGGCCGATCTCCTGCAGCGCCTCTTTCACTTCGTCGAGCTTGAAGGGCTTGATAATCGCTTCGATCTTCTTCATGCGCGCCTTCGCCTCCCGACCTCGATTAAGAGGCGTTGCTGTGCTGATGCTCGCAATTAAGCACGCCGCATGCCAAG
>VBAB01000771.1 GCA_005888525.1 Alphaproteobacteria bacterium | reverse complement strand
CGTCCTTGTCGCCGACCGTGACCGTTTCGGCACTTGGCACCGCCCCCAACGTGGCCTTGCACCGCTCGAAGCTCTCCATACCATTCCACAGGCTCTGGTCGAGGCCGCACCGCAACGCCGGCACGATTTCTTCGATCTTCTGGGTCGGGACGAGCAGGCGAACCCAACGCACTGCATCTGTGTTGATCGCCCAAAGGTGCGTCTCCGAACCGACAAAACCAAAAAGCACCAGGGCCTCGTCTGACCGAAGATAATTCTGGACCATCTGCATCGTTAGTGGCTCCGGCGCAGACACCGCCGCGTATTCTGGAAAATCTTTGGCGAGACGACTGGTCACCGATGTCAAGCGTTGCTCCGCGTCCATGGTCTGGCGCGTGATCGACGCTTCCAGACCTTCGGGCCGCTTGTCGGGAGCCTCAGACCGCAAAGCGACGATGCGCTTGTCGAATTCACGGAGAAGCGCGGAGATCTTCTGCTGCTCTCGTACCAAGCTGGACAATTCGCCCGATCCCCTAGCGAACCGGGCGGCCATTTGAGCCACGGCCGACCCAGCCGAGGTTTGCGCGCTTCGCTGCGCAGCCGCAAACGTCTCTTCGGTCAGCTCGCGCAAAGTCGACGGTTGTTGTTGGGCTAGCCGCCACGCCGATCGTATCAGCCAATTGAATTCGGCGGTCCCGCGCATGAGTTCTGCCTCCGCCGCACCAGACATCGGCTTTTCAGTCATCGCAGACGTGAGCCTGGCACGGTCGATCGCGACCTGACCGGCCCTGCGCGCAAACTCAACCGCCTCGAGCCAATTCCCTTCGTCGTACTTCAGAGCGGCTAAATTGTTCAAAGTCAGTGCGACGGACGGATGATGCTTCGGTAGGGTGGCGAGCCGAACCTCAAGCGCACGTCTGTAGGTGGCATCGGCATCTAGATAGCGTCTTTGCGTGTGATAATTCGATGCAAGTTGATGC
>VBAB01000212.1 GCA_005888525.1 Alphaproteobacteria bacterium | reverse complement strand
GGCCCAGGCTACCGAGCGCGACCGCCGCAAGGCCGAGGAGCTGGCGCCCTACATCGCCCGCGCCCTGGCGCGCAAGAAGGTCATGGCCCCGCTCGCCGACGCCGACATCCCCATCGTGCGCGCTGCGGTCGCCAAGCCGGTGGTCAACCAGCAGGCGAGCTAGGATCGGCCCACCTGATGCAGACGCAGATCCCCGTCATCGATCTCGGCAGCGCGCTGACCGGCGATCCGGCCGCTCGCCTGCGTACGGGCCGCCAGATCGATCGCACATGTACCGACATCGGCTTCTTCACCATCACCGGACATGGCGTGCCAGCGGAGGTGATCCGCGGCCTCAACAGCAAGGCGCATGCTTTCTTCGCCCTGCCGATGCAGGACAAGCTCGAGGTGATGCCCGCGGATATCAAGACCCCGCGCGGCTACAAGCCGGTCGGCTATGAGGCGCTGGGCCACGGCAACGCCAACATGACGCCGCCCGACCTCAAGGAGTACTACCACTTCGGCCGCGAGAGCTGGCCCGACGAGCCTTATTTCACCAGCGCGGAAGGCCGGCGCTATTTCATCAAGAACGTCTGGCCGGGCAACCCGGCCGGCTTCGGCAAGGCCGCTGCGCGCTACTACGCGGCGATGGAGCGGCTGGTCGGTGAGCTCATGCGCCTTGCCGCGCTGGGCCTCGGCCTCGAGGAGCGCTTCTTCGACGACAAGATCGATCGGCACATCACCGCCATGCGGCTCAACTTCTATCCCGAAGTGAGGGAGCCGCCGAAGCCCGGCCAGCTGCGCGGCGGCGCGCACACTGACTACGGTCTCCTCACCATCCTCAACGGCGAGAACGTGCCCGGCGGCCTGCAGGTGCAGACGCGGGCCGGCACGTGGATCGATGTAGAGACCGATCCCGACACCTTCGTCGTCAACATCGGCGATCTGCTGATGCGCTGGACCAACGACCGCTGGGTTTCAAACGTGCACCGGGTGGCCACGCCGCCCGGCAACGCCGCCGGCGCCAAGCGCCTGTCGATGGCGTTCTTCCACCACCCCAACTACGACGCCCTGATCGAGTGCGTGGCGCCCGGCGGCAAGGCCAAGTATCCGCCCGTGCTGTCGGGCGAATACCGCGACCTCAAGTACCGCCAGACGCGGCTGATGGATACGGCGAAATCTGCAACGGCCTGAGGCCGATCGTCCGGAAATTGGTCGCGCAAGCCTACTTCTTCTGGGGTGCACTCGCGGAGGTGGGCGCCGTGGCGGTTGTCTCGTGTCGCGGGAAGATCGCGAAGGCAAGGCTGAAAATACCAATGAAGGCGACGACGACAAACACCAGGAAGTTGGTGTCGCGTGGATCGCGGTCGGTCTCTGCCATGGGGTCGGGCCTCCTTGCCTCGCTGCAACAACGTCGCCGGCGGGCTGACCCGTCTGCGTCATCCGGCCGCTGCCGGAACGACCGTTACACAACTCGTCTCGCCAATAGCCGCCGCGAGGCCGCGCGTCAGGCCACCGTCGCCAGCCCGTTGTTGAGCACCACGAGGTCGCGCTCGACCACGCGGGCGCGGAAGGAAACGCGGTTCCCATCCGGCCACATCTCGGTGCGGATGGTCTCGCCCGGAAACACGGGCGCGGAGAAGCGCACCTGCATGCTCTTGAGCCGCGCCGGGTCGCCGCCGCAGCACGCCTTGACGAGGGCTCGCCCTGCGACGCCGTAGGTGCACAATCCGTGCAGGATCGGCGTCTTGAAACCGCCGGCAGCGGCGACTTTTGGGTCGGCGTGCAGCGGGTTCCAGTCGCCCGAGAGACGATAGATCAGCGCCGAGTTGAGATGCGTCTTGATGTCGACATGCGTCTTGGGCGAGCCGTCGGGAAGCTTGTGGGGCTCGGGCTGCGGACCGGATTTGCCGCCGAAGCCGCCATCGCCGCGCAGCATGGCAGCCGACGTCAGCGTGGCGATGGGCGCTCCGCTCGCCTTGTCCAGGATGGTGCGCTCGGCATACAGCACCGCGCCCTTGTCCCTGCCCTTGTCGAGCAGGTCGACGATACGCCCGCGGCCGACCACCTTGCCCGCCGCCGGCAGCGGCCTGTGCAGGGTCAGATATTGCTCGCCGTGCAAGACCTTGGTGTAGTCGACGGTGGACTCCTTGCTTCCGAGCCAATTGCCCGGCGAGGCAAGAACCACGGCCATGGTGGGCAGCGCGAGCAGACCCTCCTCGTAGACGTACTTGAGATCATCGGTATCGCCGGCCTCCGAGCCACAGCCCAGGCCCAGCGCGTACAGGATCGTGTCTTTCTCGGTGTATGCGTGCTCGATCTCGGGGAACTTCCAGTTCAGGACCTTGTTGGCATCCATGGACGTCGTGCTCGCTCGCGGCTCGGGATCAGCCTAGTTAGCCGCGCTCGGCGGCCTGTGCAATGCGTGGACACTTCCTTCGTCCCGAGCGTTGGCCGCGGGTCCGTGCAGCAGACCACTTCGCACCCCCCGCTTCCCATTACCGCCTCCAACCCCCATCTCAACGGCGTGCAACCAAATCCGGCTGCATCCAAAATCCCCCGGCGCCCCCTCTTGACGAAACCGCCGGGCTTTGCCATGTAAATGTTATAAACATTGACATGAGCAGGCGATCCGGAGGTGAAAAAGCCATGTCTGATGTAGTGGCACGCATAGACGACTTCGGCAGACCGGCTTGGATCGCCTTGATGGTGATCGGCTTCATCGTGTTCTGGCCCATTGGGCTGGCGATCTTGGCTTACCTGATATGGAGCGGACGGATGGGATGCGGATGGCATGGGTCTCGTGGTGACATCGACCAATGGCGCGCGCGCGCAACCGAGAGGGTGAACCGCGCGGCCGAGCGGTGGGAACAGAAGCGCGGGCGCTGGGAGGAGCGTATGCAGCACTGGAGAGGTCATCACAGCCACGGGCTGCGTCCCAGCGGCAACCACGCCTTCGACGAGTATCGCGAGGAGGCACTGCGCCGTCTCGAGGAGGAAGTAACCGAGTTCCGCTCCTTCCTCGAGCGGCTACGTGCCGCCAAGGACCGCGCCGAGTTCGACGAGTTCATGCGCGAGCGGCGCAATCGCCAAGCGGGCTCCGGCCAGGGGCAAGGTGAAGGACCGCAGCAGCCCCAGGCCTGA
The DNA here is from genome assembly GCA_005888525.1 of Alphaproteobacteria bacterium. Lineage (GTDB taxonomy): Bacteria > Pseudomonadota > Alphaproteobacteria > Rhizobiales > Hyphomicrobiaceae > AWTP1-13. The sequence continues at coordinate 4,953 of VBAB01000212.1, read as the reverse complement.
CTGGCCGGCAGAACGTAAGATAGCGACCGACAAAAGCAGGGTCGGCTCCCGCTGCGGGGCCGGCCCCTTTAATTGGTAATTGGATCCAAGAACCTATTGGGCCTGCGTCAGCACCCGGCGCTTGGCGAGTTGGGCCGGCGCCGGCGATGCGTCCAGGTCGACGAGGCTCGATAAGTTGATTGCCTCGCCTTTGAACTGCTGTGCCCACATGAGCTGCGCCGTCTGCGAGCCGGGTCGTAGCCGCATCGGTGGGATCGAGCTCGCCTGGTCCAGCATCTCCAGCGTCTTGGCGAGATCGGGATGGCGCATGCGCGCGAGCGCTGGATCGTCAACGGAGGCCGTGGCGGTCAAGAACGGCGCGATCGGGAAGGGGCGGTAGGACAGCTCCTCGGGATGCTCCTCGTCATAGGCGGGTGCCGGCACGAACGTGGTGGGCTCACGACTGAGCGACGCCCCCCATTTGAGACGATCCAAGGCCTTGCCAGCCCCCGGATCGGCAGCCGCGACGCGCATCTCACCCGACGTGACCATGGCTGCGGGCGACCGCGGGCGGCTCACCGGCATGGGTCCGATGACGAGTTGCGGCAGCGGCTCGTCGGCCATCGCCGCGAGCCTCGCCCGCTCCCTATCGGTCGGCCGCGTGCCGATAGGGGCCGGACGCTCAACCAACTGCGGTGGCATGAGCAGTTGCGGCAGCGAGGGCGCCAGCGACGCAACCTGGATCGGCGCCTTGGGGTGAGCCCGCTGCTGGTGGAATTCGGCAATCTGCTGGGCTATTTCGGAGTTGCCGGCGCGCGCCCGGCGCACGTCTTCGGGCGTGATGGGCCCCCCGTCGTCGGGCACATGCTGGGTCCGGCCGTTGGGGAAGAGCAGTGCAAGCTCCATGCGGGTGGCGCGCGGCCAGGCGCGCACGCGATCGGTGTCGATGTGCACGAACGGCGTGGCCGAGGTTGGGTAGTAGCCGACGCCGCCGCGCTCGCGAAGGAGCGCAGAGTAGCGCAGCTTCTTCACCGGCACGTCCGGGAAGGTGACGTCCATGGCCTTGCCGAGAATGTGGCGGCTCTGGCTCGCCTGGCCGCCGACCGTTCGGCGCAGCAGCTCGTTGGTGTCGCGGGAGCGATAGGCGGAGATGACGTTGATCGGCTCGGCGGAACCCAGCTCGTTGTGAATCTCCCAGACGAGATCGATCAGGTCAGGGTCCATCTGCGTCGGCTCGTCCTTGCGCCAGTCGCGCAGCATCCAGTTGATCTTCTCCATCGCCTCGGGAATGTGCTTCCCGTTCTTCATGTATTGGATGGTCAGCGTCTCCTTGGTGTTGACGCCGTAGAAGGAGATGGTGCGGTCGCGATTGGAGTTTGCCGTCAGCACGCCGGCGCCGGCCACCAGCGCGAGCAAAGCAACGATGATCGGAGCGGCGAATCCCCAACGACGCGCTGGCAAATCCAATCCCCCTCTGCACCGGCGCAAGCTGCGAGCGTTTGTGAGCGCCCCGTACCGCTGGCCTGGCCGACTTGCTCTTCCAACATGCCTAGCTCGGCGCGGGTTGCCCGCTGTCCGACTAGTCAACTCATTGAGAACCCCGAAGAAACGATTAAGCGCCCGCTATGCGGCAACTTCGGGGCAACACTCGAGTATCCACCGGCGATGGTCAATTATTTCCAAAAACCCGATGCACGAGATCTTTCTTGGCGTATCCGCCGGTGCCCGTGCTCTCAGCGAGGCTGCCGATCGCCTCGGCGCGAACGGGCGTTTTCTCCTTCGGGATGAGATGGGCCTTCCCCTCCATGCCGAGCGCAATCTTGCTCTCGTGGCCGTAGACGTCGGGGAACAGCTTGAGCGTCCCGTCCTGCACGACCGCGGCGGTGAAATAGGTGATGTGGACGGGGATCTTGCGGCCGATATTGACGGCATTGTTCTGCGCCGCGCCGGGCGCAATGGCTGCGGCGACGCGCTGCGCCGGCCAGCCCTGGTCCTCCGCCAGCAGCAACTCGGCCAGCCGCTGCGGGTTGCGCACACGCATGCAGCCATGGCTGAAGGCGCGGACGTCTGCGTTGAACAGCTGCTTCTGCGGCGTGTCGTGCATGTAGACGTCGTGCTTGTTGGGGAAGCGGAATTTGATGTTGCCGAGCACATTGTTCTCGCCGGGCGGCTGGAAGATGTGGAAATGGCGAATGTCGGCGGTGTTCCAATCCACGGTCGCCGGATCGACGTCGCGCCCGCCGCGCTGGATGCGCAGGTGGTAGAAGGTGAAGATGCGGGTGCTGCCGCGTATCAGACTGGGTAGGACGTCTTGCTTCTTGATGGACTCCGGCACACCCCAGTTCGGATGGAACACTACCTGCACCATGTCCTGTGAGAATATCGGCGTCGGCGTGTCCGTCTTGCCGACGACGACGCGCTCGGTGTGGATCACCTGGCCATTCTTGACCACGCGCAGCGTGAACTCGGGGACGTTGACCCAGATGTAGAAGTCGCCGAGCGTCTCGGGCATCCAGCGCCACTCTTCCATGTTGGCCAGCACCTTGCGCGCGGTGGCCTTCTCAGCAGCCTGGCCGCCCTTCAACGCAAGGTACTTCTGACGCAGGGCCTCGAACGGCGGTTGCTGCGGGTGCAGCGAGCGCAGATAGGCATCAGGGGCTTGAGCCTTCGAGGCGGCGTCGATCACCTGAGGCGGGGCGAGGAGCAACAGCTTGCGGTCGAGGTTCTTGCTCAAGGTCGCAGGATCGGCGCGGCCGCCGCGGGCATGGCGCGCGTATTTCAGGATGGCGAGGCTCAACGCGATCTCAGCATCGGCCCGCTCCGCACGCGACAGCTGCGTGCCGGCCGCTGCCTTCGGGGCCGGCAGGTGGAATGCCGACGCCTCGAGGCCCCAGTCACCGGCACGGCGGATCTCGGCGGCGACGGCCTCGGCCCCCGCCGTAAGGCCGTTCGCGCCGACCCATAGTGGCGCCTGCTGGCGACCGGCGTAGAACTCCGCAAGCGCGGCACGATCCTCGCGGTCCGCTGCCGAGAGATTGCCACCGGTTATCGCCAGCCGGTCGGCGAACTCGCGCGAGAAGTCCATCTCGTCGGGCTGGGCAACCGATCCAGTCTGCAGCGGGCTGGCCGCCTGCTTCTCGGGTGGCCGCTCGACTGCCGCGGGTGCGGGCGGGGGTACGTCGTCAGCAGCCCATCCCGGCGGCGCCAGCAGGCCCACGATCAAGGCGGTCAACGGCAAAAGCCTGCGCGGCATGCTCTTCCCCTCCGTGCGACGCGACGGGAAACTATAGGAGTCGCATGGCAAAGGCGAGGCCGACCGGCCTCTGGCCGGACTCTGACGTATTGCACGTCGCTGGTATGCACCGTCGCTCTGGCTTCCAAACGCTGGAAATGGCTTAGTGTCGGCGCGAGATCTGTCGAATGACCCGGCAGACGATCGGGCAAATTGGGGGTGGAAACGCGATGGACGAATACGATTACATCGTTGTCGGCGCCGGCTCGGCTGGCGCGGTGCTGGCGGCACGGCTCAGCGAGAATCCGCGCACGCGCGTGCTGCTGCTCGAAGCAGGTCGCGCCAGCCACCCCTATTCGCGCTTTCCCGTCAGCTTCGGCCTGCTGATCGACCACCCAATCGCCAACTGGCGCTATGAATCCGATCCCGAGCCGGGCACCGCGAACCGCGCCATTCCCGTGCCCCGCGGGAAAGGCCTGGGCGGCTCCAGCGCCATCAACGGTCTGGTCTGGGTGCGCGGGCAACCGCTCGACTATGACACTTGGGCACAGATGGGCGCGCGCGGTTGGAGCTGGCAAGACGTTGCCCCGCTCTTCACCCGCATCGAATGCTACGAGAAAGGCGGCGCCAATGGCCGCGGCACCGGCGGCCCGCTGCGCGTTTCCGAAGTGCCGGATCAGAATCCGCTCTACGACGCACTGTTCAAAGCCGCCGTCGCCGCTGGCTTCAAGCTCAATCCCGATTACAACAGCGAGGATCAGGAAGGCGTCGTCAAGACACAGGCCAGCATCAGCCGCGGCCGACGCATGAGCGTGGCGCACTGCTATCTCGAGCCGGCCAAACGGCGGCCCAATCTGAACATCGTCACGGAAGGGCCGACGCGACGCGTCCTGCTCGAAGGCAAACGCTGCGTGGGAGTCGTCTACGAGCGCTGGGGCCGCGAGATCGAGGCTCGTGCCGGGCGCGAGGTAATCTTGTGCGCCGGCGCCGTGGCAACGCCACAGCTCCTCGAGCTGTCCGGCATCGGCAAGCCCGAGGTGCTCAAGGCACACGGGATCGAGGTACGGCACCCCTTGCCCGCGGTAGGCGAGAACTTCCGCGACCATATCAATGCCCGCATCGCCTGGCGCGTAAAGGAGAGGCTGGCCTCCTACAACCACAAGGCGCGCGGGGTCGGCGCAGTCGGGGAGGCGCTGAAGTACATCACCACCGGCGGTGGTTTCTTCAGCCTGCCCTCGGCGCCACTGCTGGCCTTCCTCAGGACGCGACCCGAGCTGGCCTCGCCCGACGTCCAGATGCACCTCGTGCCCTATGCCATCAAAGACCCCAAGAGCCGCAAGCTGCAGGACTTCCCCGCCATGAGCGTGGCCTGCTACCAGCTGCGCCCCGAAAGTCTCGGCTCCATCCACATCCGCTCGGCCGACCCAAATGCCCACCCGGCCATCCGATTCAACTTCCTCTCCGATGCCATTGATCAGCGCGCCATGGTCGACGGCTTCCGCATGATGCGCCGCATTGTCGAGGCCGAGCCGATGGATGCGCTCCGCGGCGAGGAGTACTCGCCTGGTGCCGGCGTGAAGAGCGACGAGGAAATCCTGACCTACATCCGTGGCAACGCGCACACCGCCTACCACCCGATCGGCACCTGCCGCATGGGACCGGAGGGCCCGCGAACGGTCGTCGATGAGCGGCTCAAGGTGCACGGCCTCGAGGGCCTGCGCATCGCCGACGCCTCGATCTTC
>VBAB01000785.1:498-3120 GCA_005888525.1 Alphaproteobacteria bacterium | reverse complement strand
GCCCGATTGGGGCCAACTGCGCTTGTGAGGAGAAAGGCAGCGAGGCCGGCCAGCAGCATGGCGCACGACACGCGATCGAGGAGACGAATGAGCATGAGAGCTCCCCCGGTTGAAGGTCCCATCGGACTTCGACTCGTTGGCGCATCCCCGTCCAGGCGAGTCAGACATCCGTGAGCCGATAAAATCATGGCAAAGTTGGTATGAAATAAGGCGTCAAGCGTGGGCTTAGCCGTGTGCCCGCAGATCCTTGATGCCGACTGTTGCCCGCTCGCGCAGAGCAGCGTACCCGAGGCCCGCGAAATTCTTGAGCACGAAGTCATAGAGCTCTCGCGCGTTGCGTGTGCAGCCTTTCCGTTTCGCGCCGTCCGCGACGTCGAGCACGGCGGCGCCGGCCTCGAGCATGGCTCCATATTCCGGCTTCATCGTCGATGCCACGGCGACCGCCATTTCCGTGACCTTCGAGACCGCCTCTTTCAGCTTTGGAGATGCGCAGTCTGTGCCCTTCTCGGCGAGGAACGCGCGCACGGGCCGGCGCGCCTCCTCGACGGCTTTGTGCTGCACTTTGCGCAGCTCTCCGCGCGCCGCCTCGCCGGGGTCGACGGGTGCGCCGATTGAGCCGGTTTGTACCTGCGAATCCAGCGCCGCCGGCTCGACGCCGACGTTGGCGCAACCCCACAAGCACAAGGCGAGCATCATCCATAGCCGGCGCACAGTTGGCCTCCATCGCGCGCCGATATGCCGTCCGACTCGCGGCTCGAGCGCAAGGGAGGCCCGCGGAAATTTGGGGACAAAGAGGAGCGTATCCGCGTCGCCCGGCTCACCGCTGAGGTGGAGGGTTGCTGCGAGGGGAAAGCCGCTGCTACACGTGTAGGTCTGCGAACCTCTCGATGGCACCCGATCCATGACCCAACCGCAAGTCCAGGCAAAGCGCACCGAGACGCTGCCGAAGGGCAATTTCGATGCGGTGATCGTCGGCGCCGGCTTCGCTGGGCTCTACATGCTGCATCGGCTGCGCGAGATGGGGTTTAAGGCGCGCGTGCTCGAGGCCGGCAGCGGCGTCGGCGGTACCTGGTACTGGAACCGCTATCCCGGAGCGCGCTGCGACGTCGAGAGCGTGCAGTATTCGTTTCAGTTTTCCGACGCGCTGCAGCAGGACTGGGACTGGAGCGAACGCTACGCCGCCCAGCCGGAGCTGCTGGCCTACGCCAATCACGTGGCGGACCGGTTCGATTTGCGCCGCGACATCCAGTTCAATACGCGAGTGAGCCGGGCATCCTTCGACGAGACTGCGGGGCGCTGGGTGATCGAGACCGGCGACGGTGCGCGCGTCACGGCCACCCACTGCATCATGGCGACCGGCTGCCTCTCCTCCCCCAATATGCCGGCTTTCAAGGGGCTGGAGACCTTCGCGGGCGAGCGCTACCACACCGGCTACTGGCCCCACGAGAATATCGATTTCACGGGCAAGCGGGTGGCCATGATCGGCACGGGCTCCTCGGCGGTGCAGTCGATCCCGATCATCGCCGGGCAGGCCAAGCAGCTCTTCGTATTCCAGCGCACGCCCAACTACGCCATCCCCGCGCACAATGCCCCGCTGACGCCGCAATACCGGCGCGCCATCAAGGCCGACTACGCGGGCCTGCGCGAGCGCGCCAGAAAGAATATGACCGGCATCGATTTCGACTACAGCGATGCCGCGGCGCTGGAGACGCCGCCGGACGAACGCGCACGCGAATACGAGACGCGGTGGCAGCGCGGCGGCCTCTCCTTCCTCGGCGCCTACAAGGACCTGATGGTCGACCAGGCGGCCAACGACACGGCCGCCGAGTTCGTGCGTGCCAAGATCCGCGAGAAGGTGCGCGATGCTAGGGTTGCCGAGCTGCTGGCGCCCAAGAACACCATCGGCTGCAAGCGTCTGTGCATCGACATCGGCTACTACGAGACCTTCAACCGGCCGAACGTGTCGCTGGTCGACGTGAGCGAGAGCGGAATCGAGGCCATCACGCAGCAGGGCGTCAAGGTCGAGGGCCGGGAATACAAGGTCGATGCCATCGTGTTCGCCACCGGCTTCGACGCCATGACGGGGGCACTCCTCAAGATCGACATCCGCGGCAAGGGCGGCCTTTCACTGCGCGAGAAGTGGCGCGAGGGGCCGCGCACGTATCTCGGGCTGGGAATGGCAGGCTTCCCCAACCTTTTCACCATCACCGGTCCGGGCAGTCCCTCGGTGCTGACCAACATGCTCCCCACCATCGAGCAGCACGTCGACTGGATCGCCGACTGTCTCGGGTATCTGCGGGATCACGGCTTGGCGCGCATCGAGCCGAGCGAGCAGGCCGAGCAGGACTGGGGCGCCCACGTCGGCGAGCTGGCTGGCCGGACGCTGCGCTACACCTGCGGCTCCTGGTATCTGGGCGTGAACATCCCCGGCAAGCCGCGCGTCTTCATGCCCTACATCGGCGGCTTTCCCCGCTACATCGAGAAATGCAGCGAGGTCGCGGGAAAGGGCTACGAGGGCTTCCTTCTCGGCTAACCCCAGTCCGGACCTCCGATCTGGTGGCGTGCCCCAAACCCCAGCATCACCAGACTGCCACGCTTTTCGTGTTCCTCCTGGAACTGCGC
>VBAB01000785.1:0-486 GCA_005888525.1 Alphaproteobacteria bacterium | reverse complement strand
GCTAACGGCCGACGCGCGGTGGCGCGGCCCTTGGAGTCGGAGCATGTCGAGCCTTGAAGCCGGCGCCGATTTTTCCACGCCACGCGCAACGCTATGGCGACGTCTGCGGCATGCCGTCAGCGAGCAGGGTGCAGTCTTGCGACAAGGCCGCCAGGGGCGCTGGCGGTGGCCCTGGGCGCTCCTCTCCACCGTCCTTGCCGTGTTGGGCATCGGCATTATGCAGGCCTGCGTGATGGGCATCGGCTGGGCATTCCGGGTGGAAATCGCGCCCGACAAAGTGCTCGATGCTCAGCGGCTCTCCTCGTTCGTGATGGTGCTCCTGGTTTTTGTGCCTCTGATCATCGTGCCATGCCTGCTCACGCGTTACCTGCACAGGGTGTCGTGGCGGCAGCTTCTCGCCTCTTCGGGGCGTTTCGACTGCCGCCTCTATCGGCGCTCGGCTGGGGCGTTTTTCTTGGTGACGGCCGCTCTAACGGCCCTCGATTA
>VBAB01000784.1 GCA_005888525.1 Alphaproteobacteria bacterium | reverse complement strand
GGCGCGGCTCGGATCGGCCCCCCGGCCGCAAGCGCCCGGCCTCGCTTACCCCTTCGCCTTGTCGGCCCAGGTCGGCGTTGGATACAGCACCTCGCAGGACGCCAGCTCGAAGGGATAGATGGTGCAGTACTTGCCCTTCTGCACCTGCATCAGGATCGCCCGCACCAGCTCGTTCTGGCCGTTGGCGTCGAACTTGACGCCGCGGTAGGGCACGATCAGCTGATCGGGCGGGATGTTGGTGGCGGCGAGCGCCGCGCGCAGCTTCTCGGGGTCGGTGGATCCTGCGCGATTGAGCGCATCGAGCAGCGTCATGAAGCCGGTGAAGGCGCGCGCCGGAACGTCGGAGAGATCGCGCCCGTTCGAATGCTTCTTGAAGATCGCGTTGACCTTGGACAGCAGGGGGATGCGGCCCTCGAGATCCGAGTTGTAAGGCGAGCGCGTGATCGAGCCCTCCGCGTCCTTGCCCATGGTGCTGATGAACGTCGGGTCGGTGAAGCCTGCGTTCTGGGCAACGATGAGCTTGGGGTTGTAGTCCAGCTCCTTGGCCGTGCGCAGCAGCAGGAAGGTGTCGGACGTGTAGGAGGAGGGCATCAGAACGTCGGCGTTGGCGGCCTTCAGGCGCTGCACCTCCGAGGTCAGCGACGTCGTCTGCGCCTTGTAGGCGATCTTCTCGAGCACCTTGATGCCGCTGTCCTTGGCGAGCTTCTCCTGCACCTTGGCGCTGTCCGTGCCGTATGCCGTATCCTCGTGGAAGATGGACACGGACTGGAATTTCTGGCCCGACTTGGCGCCGAAGTCCTTCAGGAAGTCGAACATCAGCTGCGAGAAGGTCTCGTCCGTCGGCGAG
>VBAB01000783.1 GCA_005888525.1 Alphaproteobacteria bacterium | reverse complement strand
TATGCGCTGGTTGCGGTCGGTCTGAGTCTAATTTTTGGGCTGATGGAGATTGTCAACTTCGCTCACGGCGAGTTTCTCATGCTCGCCATGTTCGCGGCTTTCTGGCTCTGGGCCCTCGCAGGTCTCGATCCATTGCTGTCGCTGCCGTTGGTAGTCGCCATGCTCGCGCTTGCAGGAATACTGGTCCACTACGGGATCATCCGCCGGCTGCTGAAGGCGCCCATGCTGGCCCAGGTCTGCGGCACGTTCGGGCTGGCGATCGCGCTGCGGGCCGGCGCGCAATTCCTCTGGACGCCCGATTTTCGCACCATATCCAATCCCTGGATTGCCGGCCGCGTGCAGATCGGTCCGATCTTCATCGGCCAACCGCAGCTGGTAGCGGGCGCAATCTGCCTGCTCTCGTTCGTTGTCTTGTGGCTGTTCGTCACGCGCACCGAAACCGGCCTCGGCCTGCAGGCGACTGCCCAGGACCGTCAGGCGGCCGCGGTGATGGGGATTCCGACGGAACGCATGTCGGCGCTCGGATGGGCGATCGGGCTGGGCTGCGTCGGCGTCGCGGGCACCATGCTCTCGACCTTCTTCTATATTTTCCCCGATGTCGGGGTGAGCTTTGCCCTGCTGGCGTTCGTCGCAGTCGCGCTCGGTGGGTTCGGCAGCATCCTCGGCAGTCTCGTCGCCGGCCTGCTGATCGGGCTGGTGGAATCTCTGGGTGGCCTGCTGCTCGATCCCTCCTACAAGACGCTGATCGTGTTCGCCCTCTATCTCGGCGTGGTGATCGTCAGGCCAACCGGCCTATTCGGCAGGTTCTAGTCAATGGCGAGCGACCAGGCACGCATGCTCGAAGCGGCAAGAGCCGAGCGCCTGTGGCCGCGGCCACGTCTGTGGGTGATGGTGCTGGGTGCCGCGGGCGCCGTCTTGTTGCTGGCCTTCCCCTTCATCTTCCAGACATCGTTCTCCCATCACACGATGATTCTCATTCTCATGTATGCGCTGATGGCGCAGTCGTGGAACGTCGTGGCGGGCTTCTCC
>VBAB01000782.1 GCA_005888525.1 Alphaproteobacteria bacterium | reverse complement strand
CATCGTCGTGCGGGAGTACTTCCCGCCGCGCCAGGCCGGCACCCTCGTCGGGCTCGTGATCACGGCAACGATCTTCGGCATGGCGCTGGGGGGATGGATGTCTGGCGCCATCTTCGACCTGACGGGCTCCTACTGGCAGGCGTTCGCCAACGGCTTCCTGTGGAACCTGCTCAACATCGCCATCGCCATCTTCCTGCTGCGACGGCGCACGCGGGCTCTGCAATCCCTGCGCAGTTCCGGCAACGTGCACGCGCTGCCCGCCGCCTCCTAGTTCAGCCGGCGCGGCGCCCCGAAGATGCCGAGCACGGCGAGGCCGACCAGCGTCAGCCCGGCGACCGCAAGGAAGGGCACCGCGTAGCCGCCGCTCGCCTCATAGAGCAGGCCAATCAGCGGCGGGCAGCCCGCCACCCCCACCACCGTGACGAGCTGGCTCGTCGAATAGATGCGGCCATAGTCGCGCGTGCCGAATTTCTCGGCCAGCAGGAGCGGGTGCATCATCAGCGAGTTGCCCATGGTGACGCCGAACAGCACCGTGCCGGCGAGGATCTGGGCGGGGTCCTCCGCGACCGCCAGCACCGCCAGTCCCGCCGCCTGCATGACCATCAGGACGAGCGCGAACGGCCGCGAGGGGATCCACAGCATGAGCCATCCGCCCAGCAACCGCCCAACCGTGCTGGAGCCGGCGAGGACGGAGAGTGCCAGAGCCGCGGTGGCCACGCCGGTGCGCGTGCTCGCCAGCCGGTAGAAGTGCGCAATCGCCCCCACCTGGGCGCCGAGCAGGAAGAGATAGGCGACGGAGACGGCGAAGAAATAGCGGCTGCGCCGGGCCTCGCCGAAGGCCACGGCGGGCTGAGGCGCGATCGGCGCGCCCCCCGCCGGCACGGCGCCGTCGGGCTCCAGCCCCATGGCGGCCGGACGCGAACGCAGCACGATTAGCGTCACCGGCAGCGTCCCGAGGCAGAGCGCGAGCCCCATCCACGGCGCGGCGCCGGCGAGCCCCAGCCGCTCGATCAGCAGGGCCACGAGCGGCGCCACGGCGATGCCGCCGAAGGAGAGGCCCGTCGAGGCGATGGAGAAGGCGAGCGCGCGGCGTGCGCTGAACCAGCGCGCCACCAGCGTGGTGAGCGGCACCAGGCCGCTGGCGCCATGGCAGAGCCCGAACACGACGTGGAAGGCGTAGAGCTGCCACAGCTCGCGCAGCGAGCCTACGGACGCGAGCGCCAGCGCGCCGACGGTGGCGCCGGTGGCGATGACGAAGCGCGCATCGATGCGCTCGACGAGCCGGCCCGATATGACCCCGCCGATGCCGCTGGCGATGAAGAACGTGGCCGTCGCGCTACTGGCAAGGCTGACGGGGAAACCGCGCTCGGCGACGAAAGCGGCGAGCAGGATCGACAGATTGTAGAACGCCAGCCCCGACGTCGTCATGGTGATGACGAACACGCCGGCGACGATGTACCAGCCGTAGAAGATGCGGCGCGGCGGAGGCGGCAAGGCAGGGCTCGTTGTACGGTGAGACCGGGGCGGCGAAGGCGGCCAACCTAACGGCGGGTTCGTCGGCCCGCAAACGAGGCCGGCGCATCGCTGTCATGCCCTCGCCTTCCCGGTGCGGACAACCAGATGGCCACGCTTGCCTGGCTCTGGCAAACAGGTAATCGTGCGCTTCGCAGCCGCAGAGCAGAATTGAGCGCACGATGACCCACCAACGCCGTCCCCGCATCTACCTTGCCGGACCGGAGGTGTTCCTGCCCGACGCGCGCGCGATCGGCGTCGAGAAATGCCGGCTCGCGACCGAGGCCGGCTTCGAGGGCGCCTTTCCGCTCGATGCGCAGCTCGACCTCGCGCGGCTGCCGCCCGCCGAGCAGGCGCGCCGCATCTCGCAGGCCAACGAGGGCCTCATGCGCTCGTGCGACGCCCTTATCGCCAACCTGACGCCCTTTCGCGGCGTGTCGATGGACTCAGGCACCGCCTTCGAGGTCGGCTTCATGCAGGCGCTTGGCCGGCCGCTGGCGGGCTACACCAACGTGACGCCCGATTACGCCGCGACGCTGGACGGCGATCGCGCGGACTTGGAGATCGAGGATTTCGGCCTTGCCGAGAACCTGATGATCGAGGTGGCGATTGCCGCCAGCGGCTGTCGCGTGGTGCGCCGCGCCGTGGCCGCGGGCGCGGAGCTCACCGATCTGGCGGCCTTCGTGGAATGTCTCGCCGACATCGCACGCGTCCTGGCAAAGAAATAGGCGCCGGAGCGACGGGGTCAGACCCTCCGGCTCCGTCCGTCATTGAGAAGTTCGCGTGAGTAGGGTCTGACCCCTTACGCGGCGCCAAACCTCTTCACGACATACCAGGCCACCGCCGCGGGCGCGCCGAACACGATCACCAGCACGGGGATCTCGACGCTGAAGGGCATGTTGGCCCAGTAGACGCCGAGGAGCATGTTGACCACGGAGGCGGCAAGCCACGGCCAGATGAAGACGCGGGCACCATCGGCAACGCGCCTGCCGAGCATCACCGCCGCCAGGACGAAGATGCCCAGCGCCACGAGACCGCCTACCACCCACGTCAGCGTATGCATCGCCCCGCCTCCCCTCGACCCGCAGACCCGACACACACACGATCAGCGCAGCGCGTAGGTGACGTGCACCTCCACTGTCAGCGTGCGCGTGCCCGCCTCGATGGGAACGTTGCCCGCCATGGCCGTGCGTGCCAGCGGCATCGGCCGGGGACCGCTGCTCACGTCCTCGGAGATGGTGAGCACGCTGCCGAGCTGTGCGCCAGCGGCCGTCGCATAGAGCTCGGCGCGCCGCTTGGCGTTCACCATGGCCTGCTTGCGGGCCTCGTCCTTGAGCGTCTCGGCGTTGGCGACGTCGAAGCTGATGCCGTTGACCTGGTTGGCGCCGAGCGTGATGGCGGAATCGAGTATCTCGCCCAGCCGCTTCACCTCCCGCACCGTCAGGCGCACCTGATTGACGACGCGATACCCGCTGATGGTGGCGGGTCGGCCGTCCTTTGCCTGCACGTAGCGCGGCTCGACGTTGACCGCGGTCGTCTGGATGTCCTTGGGCGCGATGCCGAGGGCCTTGAGGCCTTCGATCAGCTTTGCCATGACGGTGCTGTTGCGGGCGAGCGCGTCCTTCGCCGTGTCCGCCTCGACGATCACGCCGGTCGAGATGCTGGCCATGTCGGGGTCCGCTGGGACGCTGCCGGTCGCCGACACGCTGACGTAACGCTCGGCCGACTT
>VBAB01000211.1:4960-13887 GCA_005888525.1 Alphaproteobacteria bacterium | reverse complement strand
CTGCACCAGGTCGATGCCGGGATGATCCAGGAATACACCCAGGGTGCGGGTGAGGACGGAGACTCCACCGATGTGAGCGTATTGTTTCGGCAACGCCCCGGAGGCACGCGTGCCCCGGCCCGCAGCGACAATCAGCGCGGCGGTTTTCAAGCCGTGCGCCTCCCTGATGGACGACCGACCATTGCCTTAGCTGGACAGACCGCGTATCGGCAACCCACATCGATCTCCCGGCGTCGGCGGCCTTCGCACTTGCGAACCCCGCGCGCGCACGCTAGTTTGCCTAACACGGAAGCAATGATCGAAACTGCCTTAAATATGGGCAAATGCGCAAGTTCTGCTTCGCCGAGGGCAACTCGGTCGTGCATCCGCATTGGTCCCCACCTCTTGCGCAACAGCGTCTTCCTGGCACCCATGTCAGGCGTGACAGACCTGACATTCCGGCGGATTGCCCACGATCTGGGCGCCGGGCTGGTCGTCTCTGAGATGATAGCCAGCGAGCATCTGGTCCGCGAGCGCCATGCAGCGCGTGACCGCGCAGTTGGCCGGAATCTTGCTCCTTTCGTCATACAACTGGCGGGCTGCGAGGCGCGCTGGATGGCAGAAGGGGCGCGCATGGCGCAAGAACTGGGCGCCGACATCATCGACATCAACATGGGCTGCCCGGCCCGCGAAGTCACGGGAAAGCAGGCGGGCTCGGCGCTGATGCGCGACCTCGATCACGCCACGCGCCTGGTCGAGGCCGTGGTCGGCGCCGTCGCCGTGCCGGTCACGCTGAAGATGCGTACCGGCTGGGACGCGGCCAACCGCAACGCGCCGGACCTGGCGCAGCGCGCCGAGGCCGCCGGCGTCGGCCTCATCACCGTGCACGCGCGCACGCGCTGCCAGTTCTTCAAGGACGCGGCCGACTGGGCCTTCGTTCGGCGCGTCAAGGAGGCCGTGCGCGTGCCCGTTGTGATCAACGGCGACATCGTCGATCCCACGAGCGCGCAGGCCGCCCTCGACGCGTCCGGCGCCGACGCGGTCATGATCGGCCGCGGCGCCTACGGTGCGCCCTGGATGCCGGCCCGCATCGACGCCTTTCTGACCAGCGGCCACGATCCCGGCCCTCCGCCGCTTCCCGAGCAGGGCGCGATTGCCGTGCGGCACGTCGAGGACATGCTGACCGAGCACGGCGCGCGGCATGGTCTGCGCATGGCACGCAAGCACGTCGGCTGGTACCTGGCCAGCAGCGGCCGCCCGGCCGAGGCCGTCAAAGCGTGGCGCCGGCAGCTGTGCACCTCGGAGGATGCCGGCGAGGTGCTGGGCGGGCTGCGGTCGTTCTACGACCAGGCCCAGGAGATGGCCGCATGAACGAGGTCGCACGCGACCGGGCGGGCTCCAGCCAGCGCCGGCACATCGAGCACGATCTGCTGCTCGCCGCCCTGCCGCACCCGGTCCTGGTGCTCGGGGACGACGACCGCGTGCTCTACGCCAACCTGGCGGCGGAGACGTTCTTCTCGCTCAGCCACGGCATGCTGAAACGCCAAACGCTGCCCGACATCATCGCTTTCTCGAGCCCGCTCGGCGCGCTGGTGGGACAGGTGCGCAAGTCGGGTGCCACCGTCAACGAATACGGGGTCGAGGTCGACTTGCCGCGCAGCGGTGTGCACCGGCTGGTCGACGTGTTCGCCGGAGGCATCCCCGAGCAGCCCGGCCTCATCGTGCTGATGCTGCAGCAGCGTTCGATGGCGCAGATGATCGAGCGCCAGCTCACGCACCGCGCGGCCGCCCGCTCGGTGTCGGGCATGGCGGCGGTGCTCGCCCACGAGATCAAGAACCCGCTGTCGGGGATTCGCGGCGCCGCGCAGCTGCTGGAGCCGGGCCTCGGGGACGAGGATCGTGCGCTGACGCAACTCATCTGCACGGAGACCGATCGCATCCGCGACCTCGTCGATCGCATGGAGGTGTTCGGCGACGAGCGCCCGCTGGCGGCGGAGCCTGTCAACATCCATTCGGTGCTCGACCACGTCAAGCGCCTCGCCGAGACCGGGTTCGCCGACGGCATCAAGGTCAACGTCGAGTATGACCCCTCGCTGCCGCCGCTGCCGGGCAACCGCGACAAGCTCATCCAGGCGTTCCTCAATCTGGTGAAGAACGCAGCGGAGTCCATCGAGGAATCCCGCGAGCCGGGCGGTCGCATCGTGCTGCGCACCGCGTTCCGGCCGGGCGTGCGCCTCTCGGTCCCCGGCACCGGCGCGCGCGTCAGCCTGCCGCTGATGATCGAGGTGGAGGACACGGGCGCCGGTGTCCCCGAGGAGCTCAAACCCCACCTCTTCGATCCGTTCGTGACGACCAAGCGCAAAGGCACGGGCTTGGGCCTGGCGCTGGTGGCCAAGATCATCGGTGACCACGGTGGCGTCATCGAGTGTGAATCGGTCCCCAAGCGGACCGTGTTTCGCGTGCTGCTGCCGCTGCAGGACAAGAAGCCGAGACGAGAGAAATAGCGAGAAGCAGGAAAGAGCCAGGTAAGCATCATGGCCGGTGGAACCGTACTGATTGCGGATGACGACAGCGCCATCCGCACCGTCCTCAACCAGGCGTTCGCCCGCGCCGGCTATGCGCCGCGCGCGACCGGCAACGCGGCTACGCTGTGGCGTTGGGTGGCGCAAGGCGAGGGCGATGTCGTCATCACCGACGTGGTGATGCCCGACGAGAACGCCTTCGACCTGATACCCCGCATCAAGAAGCTGCGGCCAGACCTGCCCATCATCGTCATGAGCGCGCAGAACACGCTGATGACGGCGCTCACGGCCGCCGAGAAGGGCGCGTTCGAGTACCTTCCCAAGCCCTTCGACCTGAGCCAGATCGTCAGCATCGTCGGCCGCGCGCTGGCCGAGCCCGGTCGGCGCAAGGAGCGCGGCACGCCGGAAGCCGATACGGAAGAGCTGCCGCTGATCGGCCGCTCGCCGGCCATGCAGGAAATCTATCGCGTCCTGGCGCGGCTCACGCGAACCGACCTCACGGTCATGATCACCGGGGAGTCGGGCACCGGCAAGGAGCTGGTCGCCCGCGTTCTGCACGACTACGCCAAGCGGCGCAACGGCCCCTTCGTCGCCATCAACATGGCAGCCATCCCCCGCGAGCTGATCGAGAGCGAGCTGTTCGGCCACGAGAAGGGCGCGTTCACCGGCGCGCAGGCACGCACCGAAGGGCGCTTCCAGCAGGCCGAGGGCGGCACGCTGTTCCTCGACGAGATCGGCGACATGCCGATGGAGGCGCAGACGCGTCTGCTGCGCGTGCTGCAGGAGGGCGAGTACACGACAGTCGGCGGCCGAACGCCCATCAAGACCGACGTGCGCATCATTGCCGCCACCCACCGCGAGCTCAAGACGCAGATCCAGCAGGGGCTGTTCCGCGAGGATCTCTACTACCGGCTCAACGTGGTGCCGCTGCGCATCCCCCCGCTGCGGGAGCGGCTAGAGGACGCGGGCGACCTGGTGCGCCACTTCCTGCGCGTGGCGGCCAAGGCCGGCCTCGGCCACAAATCGATCGAGACGGCGGCCATCGAGCGCCTGAAACAGTACCATTGGCCCGGCAACGTACGCGAGCTCGAGAACATGGTGCGCCGGCTTGCCGCCCTGCACCCCGAGGACACGCTGACGGCCGACATCGTCGAAGCGGAGCTGGCGGAAACCGTGCCGCCGCCGACGGCGGAGAGCGGCAAGACGCCCAAGGACCTCTCCGAGCAGATCGAGCGCTACCTGGCCGGACACTTCGCCGGCTACGGCCGCGAGCTGCCGCCTCCCGGGCTCTACGACCGGATCCTGCAGCACGTGGAGCGGCCGCTGCTGATGGCAGCGCTGACGGCCACCCGCGGCAACCAGATCCGCGCCGCCGCACTGCTGGGCTTGAACCGCAACACGCTGCGCAAGAAGATCCGCGATCTCGACATCCAGGTGTTCCGCACGCCGGCTGCGTAGGCGTTGCTGCGTGACACGGGTCAGACCCCTTGCCCTGACGCCGGCTCTTATCGAGACGGGCAGGCAAGGGGGTCTGACCCCGTCTACCTGCCCGGCGTGCTTGCTTGCGCTTCCTCTGCGACCGGCTATTGTGGCGCATTCCCAATACAGCAGCGCTGGCCTCGCGGCGCCTTCCTCTTGCGACAAGGGCGGGACCGAAGTCGTCGCGAGTGCGTACAACCCAACATCGGAAACCCCGTCGATGTCTCAGCTCCTCGAAATCCAATTCGTTTCCCTGTCCGCGGCACCCACAGGCACGCTCGTGCTGCTCGCCGGCCAGGAGCTGGCGCTCGGACCCGTGGCTCGCGGCCTCGACGAGCGTATGAAAGGCGCGCTGTCGAAGGCGGCGCGCGCCGCCGACTTCACCGGCAAGGCCAAGGCGGCGATCGAGATCCTGGCACCGGTCGCCATCGATGTCCCGCGGCTGCTGCTGCTAGGAACGGGCAAGGCCGCCAAGGAGCTGGACCGGCTGCTCCTCGGCGGCTTCGCTTTTGCCCAGATCAGCGCCCGCAAGGGCGATACGGCGAGCATCATCGCCGAACCCGCCGACCTCGGAGAAGCGAGCGCGGAGGTGTTCGCGGCCGATCTCGCGCTCGGGGCCATGCTGCGCAGCTACACCTTCAAGAAGTACCGCACCACCCGCAAGTCCGAGGAAGGCGCCGAGGAGGAGCCGCGCGATGAGCCGCGCAAGCTCGTCATCCAGTGCGCGAAACCGGACGCCGCCGCCAAGGCCTTCGCGGCCCGCAAGGCGGTGGCCGAAGGCGCGTTCCTCGCCCGCGATCTCGTCAACGAACCGGCCAACATGCTGGGCCCGGTGGAGTTCGCCGAGCGCATGCGTGATCTCTCCCGCACCGGGCTCGAGATCGAGGTGCTGGACGAGGACCAGCTCGCGGCCCTGAAGATGGGCGCGCTGCTGGCGGTGGGGCAGGGCAGCGAGCGGCCCTCGCGCGTGGTGGTGATGCAATGGCATGGCGCCAAGTCCAAGCGCGCCAAGACGTTGTGCTTCGTCGGCAAGGGCGTGTGCTTCGATACCGGCGGCATCTCGATGAAGCCGGCCGGCGGCATGGAGGACATGAAGGGCGACATGGGCGGGGCCGCCTGCGTCGCCGGCCTCATGCTGGCGCTCGCCACGCGCAAGGCGGCCGTCAACGCGGTGGGCCTCATCGGCCTCACCGAGAACATGCCCTCGGGCAAGGCGCAGCGTCCCGGCGACATCGTCACGTCAATGTCGGGGCAGACCATCGAGGTGCTCAACACGGACGCGGAGGGCCGCCTCGTTCTGGCCGACGTGCTCTGGTATGCGCAGGAGCGCTTCAAGCCGCGCTTCATCGTCGATCTGGCAACGCTCACGGGCGCCATCATCGTGGCACTCGGCAAGGAGTACGCCGGCCTCTTCTCCAACGACGACCGGCTGGCCTCCGAGCTGGCCGCTGCGGGCGAGGCCACCGGCGAGAAGGTGTGGCGCATGCCGCTCGGCAAGGCCTACGACAAGCTGATCGACAGCAAGAACGCCGACATGAAGAACATCGGCGGCCGCCACGCCGGCGCCATCACGGGTGCCCAGTTCGTCCAGCGCTTCATCAAGGACACGCCCTGGGCCCACCTCGACGTCGCGGGCACGGCGATGGACTCGAGCCGCAGCGACATCAACCCGAGCTGGGCGTCGGGCTGGGGCGTGCGTCTGCTCGACCGCCTGATCGCCGACAACTACGAGAAGGCGGAGAAGTGACGCTCCGTTAGGGATGCAGTGCCATCTGTTAATGCTCTGTTATTGCGTGTATCGGTCTGGTAATATTCCATAATATATATTATGCGAATGACAGTGGAGGTGCGGGCTCGCGCAGGGTCGTCAGGCGGGGATTGGCGCACATCTGGTTAGCGAGATAGCAATCCCAAGCCGCTGCTATCGGCCGGCGGCGTGCCGAACTGCCGGCGGTAGGCCGATGGGCTCACCTTCACATGCTTGCGGAAATGGTGGCGCAGCGTGGCGGCGGACCCGAACCCGGCGGCGGAGGCGATCTCCTCGATGTCGTAAGCGGAGTACTTGAGCAGCTCGCGTGCGCGCGCAACGCGGGCGTTGGCCAGCCAGGCGCCCGGCGTCGTGCCGGTGCTCGCCTTGAAACGGCGCAGGAAGGTGCGGCGGCTCATGCCCGCCGTCCGCGCCAGCGCCGTGATAGTGGTGTCTCCGGCGGGATCGGCGCGCATGCGCTCGAGCACGCGACCGAGACGGCCGCCTTCTGTGGCCTCCGGCACGGGCGCCTCGATGAACTGCGCCTGCCCGCCGTCACGGTGGCACGGCACCACCAGACGCCGCGCCACGCTGTTGGCGGCCGCCGCCCCCCAGTCGCGCCGCACGAGGTGGAGGCTCAAGTCGATGCCGGCGGCGCTGCCGGCCGCGGTGAGCACGTTGCCCTCGTCGACGTAGAGCACATCCGGCACCACGGTCACCTCGGGGTAGGCGCTGGCGAGGGTGTCGCTGTAGCGCCAATGCGTGGTCGCGCGCCGGCCGTCGAGCAGCCCGGTGGCCGCCAGCACGAACACGCCCGAGCAGAACGACAGCAGCCGGGCGCCTCGCTTGTGCGCCCGCCGCAGCGCCTTGAGCAACCGCTGCGGTACGGGACTGTCGGCACCGCGCCATCCCGGAACGATGATGGTGCCCGCATTCTCCACGAGCGCCAGCCCGCCGTCCGCCGCAATGCTGATGCCGCCCAGGGCACGCAGCGGCCCCGGCTCGATGGCTGCGACCCGGAAGCGATACCAGGCGTTGCCCATCTCGGGGCGATCGAGGCCGAAGATCTCGGCGGCTACGCCGAACTCGAAGGTGCACAGGCCGTCATAGGCGAGCGCCACCACGAGGCGGTTTTCGAGCGGCTGTGGGCGCCGTCTGCGTTTTGGCACGATCTTTACGCTCCCTGGCATCTGCGCCACTTGTCGCGCACCCCATCTGTGCCGTCAAATCTGCTGTAGAGTATGCAAACGCCATGTCCGATCGAAGGAGGACACCATGCCCACCCTGGTCACCGCCACGCACGCCGCTCCCCCCTCCGAGGCAGCCGAGCACTTCGCGCGCAAGCTGTCGCTCGAGACGGATTGCTCCGACGTGCGCGAGAGCATGAAGGGCGGTGCGCCGGACTTCGTCCTGCTCGACGTGCGCGGCCGGCAGGCCTATGCCACCGCGCACGTGCCGGGTGCGACCAGCCTGCCGCACCGGGACATCACCGCTGAGCGCATGATGGCCTGGCCGCACGCGACGCTCTTCGTCGTCTATTGCGCCGGACCCCATTGCAATGGTGCCGACAAGGCGGCGCTGAAGCTCGCCCATCTCGGACGGCCGGTGAAAGTGATGCTCGGCGGCATGGCCGGCTGGGCCGATGAGGGCTATCCCTTCGAGACGACCCGGGAGGTGGAGGCCTGAGCACAGGACGGCATCGTGCGGCCTCGTCGGTAGCTTGGGGAACCAGTGCTGGGCTGTCGCGTTAGCCGTCGAGGCCAGCTGAGCCCAAGCTGGCGTCAACCGCACGCAATGGAGACGTTTCCGTGAGCAAGATCAGGACGCTCGAAACGGTTCAGAAGCCCGCCGCCGCGCTCGACACGCCGACCGATCTCTCCCATACCGCCGTGAAGGAAATCTCGGCCGCCCTGAACGGCCTCCTAGCCGACGCCTTCGCGCTCTACCTCAAGACCAAGAACTTCCACTGGCACGTCAGCGGGCCGCATTTCCGCGACTACCATCTGCTCCTCGACGAGCAGGCCGACCAGATCTTCGCCACCACCGACGAGCTGGCCGAGCGGGTGCGCAAGGTGGGCGGCACCACGCTGCGCTCGATCGGCGATGTCGCCCGGCACCAATCGATCAAGGACAACGACGCCCCCTTCGTGGCACCCAACGACATGCTGCGCGAGCTCACTGCCGACAACAAGGCCATGGCCGCCGCCATGCGCAAGGCGCACCAGATCGCCGACAAGCACGAGGATGCCGCCACGGCGGGATTGCTCGAGACCTTCATCGACTCCACCGAGCGGCGCACCTGGTTCCTGTTCGAGGCGAGCCGCAACCCCGACAAGTCCGGGCATTGACGAAAGGCCGCGGGCGCTCAGTCGTCCGCAATCTTCACCCGGCGCAGCGACTTCACCGCGGAGCGGTGGCGTTTGGCCTCCTGACGCTGGACTTTCGATGCGCGCGGCGGCTTGGTCTTGTGCCGCGGCGCCGGCGGCTCGGCCGCCTGCCGGATCAGCGCCACCAGCCGCTCGCGCGCATCCTCGCGGTTGCGCAGCTGGCTGCGGAAGCGCGCAGCCGTGATGACGATCACGCCGTCGCTGGTGATCCGCCGGCCGGCGAGCTTGTAAAGCCGTTCGCGCACGGGCTCGGGCAGCGAGAGAGAGCGGCGCGCATCGAACCGCAGCTGCACGGCGGTCGACACCTTGTTGACGTTCTGCCCGCCCGGACCCGAGGCGCGCACGAACGCCTCCTCCAGCTCGGCATCGTCGATCTTGATCGTGGCGGTCACGTGCAGCATGGCATGGCACAGGGCGTCCAGAGCGAGGTCGTTCCGGATGGAAGCACTGGGGCTTCCATCCAGGAACGTGAATCTCGCTCTAAATTCAAGAGGCAGAGCAGGATTCACGCTTCAGCCTCACGTTGAATTTCAAGGCAGGCGATCCAATCTGAAGCGATCCTGCTCTGGGCGGCTTTCGTGCTATCAGGCGGCTACCCATGAACACGGGATTCGGGAACGTCGCAATGTCCACCAGCGCGCGCAAGGCAATCGATGATCTCCTGGCCGTCATGGCGGCGCTGCGCACGCCGGGCAGCGGCTGCCCCTGGGACCTGGAGCAGACCTTCAAGACGATCGCGCCCTACACCATCGAGGAGGCCTACGAGGTCGCCGACGCCATCGAGAAAGGCGACATGGGCGCGTTGAAGGAAGA
>VBAB01000211.1:0-4862 GCA_005888525.1 Alphaproteobacteria bacterium | reverse complement strand
CAGCGCCAGGCTTCTGGCAACGCATCAAGGCCAAGGAAAAGGCGTCCGTGGCTGGAGGCGTCCTCGACGATGTCCCTGCTGCGATCCCAGCGCTCACGCGCGCCGTCAAGTTGCAGGACAAAGCCGCGCGCGTCGGCTTCGACTGGCCCTCGCTGGCTCCCGTGTTCGACAAGCTCAAGGAAGAACTCTCGGAATTGGAGAATGCGGTGGCTTCCGGCGCCGGCGAGACCGCAAGCGGGTCGGCCGCGGATCGGGAGAAGATCGCGGAAGAGTTCGGCGATCTGCTGTTCGTGGTCGCCAACGTCGCCCGGCACCTGAAGATCGACCCGGAAGGCGCTCTACGCTCCGCCAACCAGAAATTCATCCGCCGCTTCGGCCGCATCGAGGCGTTGCTGGCCGCCGACGGCCGTTCCCCCGCGCAGTCGACCCTGGCCGAGATGGACCGCCTATGGGATCAAGCCAAGGCCGAGGAGCGCGGCGGCTGAACTGAT
Organism: Alphaproteobacteria bacterium; assembly: GCA_005888525.1. Taxonomy (GTDB): domain Bacteria; phylum Pseudomonadota; class Alphaproteobacteria; order Rhizobiales; family Hyphomicrobiaceae; genus AWTP1-13. Next base: position 4,371 of record VBAB01000211.1, on the reverse strand, counting down.
TCCCTCTCCCCATTCTTCTTCGGAATGGGGAGACGGAGACCTCCTGATCCAATGCGTCTTGCAAAGCGTATCTGCGCTCGTAGAGTGCGAGCAGACAGGACAGGGGGGACCACCCATGGCCGAGCTGGAAATCATTGGCGCCGCGCAAAGCAATTACGTGTGGGTGGTGCGCATCGCTGCCGCCGAGAAGGGGGTGGCCTACAAGTTCACGCCCGTGCGCCCGCACACGCCTGAGGTCGACGCCATCCACCCCTTCGGCAAGATCCCGGTGATGCGCCACGGCGACTTGGAACTCTTCGAGTCGAAGGCCATCTGCACCTACATCGACCGCGCCTTCCAGGGCCCCGCCCTGATGCCGGCCGATCCCGCAGGCTATGCGCTCGCCGAGCAGTGGGTCAGTTGCGTCAACACGACGATCGATCCCACCTGCGTGCGCCAGTACATCGTCGGCTACGCCTTTCCCGGCACGCCGGACGGCAGCCCAAACCGGAGGGCGATCGATGGCGCCCTGCCGAACATGCAAAAGCAGCTGCCCGTTCTCGACAAGGCGCTCGCCAAGACCGGCCATCTCGTGGGCGACAAGCTGACGCTGGCCGACATCAACCTGTTCCCGATTGCCTTCTATTTGCAGCGATTTCCCGAGAGCAAAGCGCTGATGCAGGAGCAGAGGCACCTGACAGCCTTCATCGAGCGCATGCTGGCGCGCCCGAGCGTCAAGGAAACCACGCCGCCCCCGCCGCCGAAGAAGGCGTAAGGCCGGGGCTCAGCCCCCTCGCCTCGACCTCGGCTCTGGAATCGCGACGCTGGAAGCGAGGGGCCTGACCCCGTGCGCGGCCAAACCGGCGCGCCTGAGCTGACCCTCGAGCTTGCCCTTGATGGTGGGATCGATGCGGAAGCGCGCGGTCACCGCGCCGCTCTCGCCGGCCTGCTGCTCGAGCACCTGGGTGTTGTCGTAGAGCCAGCTCAACAGCCGGCCTTCGCCCGGCGGGATCTCGAGGCTCAGGATCTCGTCCTTGCCGCCGAAGCGCGCATCCATGGCGGCCAGCATCGCCTCGATCCCCTCCCCCGTCAGCGCCGAGATGAGCACGGGCGGGCGGGCGGCACGCGCCAGGGCGCGCTCCGCTTCCGTGCGTGCGGACGCGTCGAGCCGGTCGGCCTTGTTCCACACCTCCAGGACTGGCGAGTCTGACGCCGCCGCATCGATGCCGAGGTCCGACAGCACGGCGTCCACGTCCTGAAGCTGCGCTTGCGTCTCGGGGTGGGAGATGTCGCGCACATGCAAGATGAGATCCGCTTCCATCACCTCCTCGAGCGTGGCGCGGAAGGCCGCCACCAGCGTGGTCGGCAAATTCGAGATGAAGCCCACCGTGTCGGACAGGATGATGCGCCGCCCGCTCGCCAGCTTCACCTCGCGCATGGTGGGATCGAGCGTCTCGAACACCTGGTCTCTGGCGGTGACCGACGCGCCGGTGAGGCGGTTGAACAGCGTCGACTTGCCGGCGTTGGTGTAGCCCACCACCGCCACCACCGGATACGGTACGCGCTTGCGCCCCGATCGGTGCAGCGTCCGCGTCCTGACGACGCCGGCCAGCTCCTTGCGGATGCTCTCGATGCGCTCCTCGATCAGCCGGCGGTCGGTCTCGATCTGCGCCTCGCCGGGCCCCCCGAGGAAGCCGAAGCCGCCGCGCTGGCGCTCGAGATGGGTCCAGGAGCGCACCAGCCGGCTCTTCTGGTAGGTGAGATGCGCGAACTCCACCTGCAGCCGGCCCTCGCGGGTGAGCGCGCGCTCCCCGAAGATTTCCAGGATCAGGCCGGTACGGTCGAGCACCTTGCAGTCCCAGGCCTTTTCCAGGTTGCGCTGCTGGATGGGGCTCACCGCATGATCGACAATGACGAGCCCCGCCTCGCACTCGGCAACGAGCGCGGCGATCTCCTCGACCTTGCCCGAGCCCAGCAGGGTCGACGGGCGCGGTCGCCCGAGCGGCACGACCTGGGCTGCGCGTACGTCCAGCGCGATGGCGTTGGCCAGCCCCACCGCCTCCTCGAGCCGGTCTGCAACCGAGCGCTGGGGCGGCGCAGACCCGTTCGCCGCCGCCTTGCCTTGGCCGTCGCCGGCGGCGCGCTGATCGCGCCGCAGCGGCACGAGCACAACCGCGCGCGTCGGCGCACGCCGGCGCTCGACGGCACCGCGGCGCCGCCGATCCGGCTTCGTAGGCGATAGGGTCGGCGAGATGATTAAGCCTGCTGGCCTTCGGCCTGGTCAGAGTCCATGAGATGCACCGGCGCACCCGGCATGATCGTAGATATGGCGTGCTTGTAGACGAGTTGCGAGTGGCCGTCGCGGCGCAGCAGCACGCAGAAATTATCGAACCACGTCACGATACCCTGCAATTTCACCCCGTTGATCAGAAATATCGTCAGTGGCGTCTTGTTCCTGCGTACATGGTTCAGGAACGTGTCCTGAAGACTTTGGGCTCGTTCGGCCATTGTTGTTGTCCGTTGCTTGTCATGTGGGAGGCCGTGGCACCGCCCCCCATCCCGCCACCCGATAAAATGCAGAATCATTCCAATCTGCACAAGCAGATTCGGTGCACTTTCAAGGGGCAACTGGCTTCTTGGCAAATCGCTCGCGCATCAGCGTTCCGCGTGTTCGGCTGCGGTATGAAATTCCGCCCGCAGCTTGAGCGATAGAAGCCCCGGGGCGCCGTTGCCGATGGGCTTGCCGTCGATGCGCACCACCGGCATGACGAAGTTCGTCGCCGATGTGATGAAGGCCTCGCGCGCGGCCTGGGCTTCCTCCACGCTGAACACCCGCTCGACCAGCTCGACCCCCTCGCGCCGCAGCAGGTCGATCAGCGTCGTGCGCGTGATGCCGCGCAGGATGGCGTTGTCGATCTGGCGGGTGATCAGCCGCCCTTCCCTGTCGACGATCCAGGCATTCGAGGATGCGCCCTCGGTGACATGGCCGGTGTCGTCGACGAACCAGGCTTCCTTCGCTCCCTCGCCGCGCGCCGCCTCCTTGGCGAGCGAGGCCGGCAGCAGCATCACCGTCTTGATGTCGCAGCGTGCCCAGCGCGTGTCGGGCATGGTCTTGACGGCGATGCCCTCAGCGGCGGCGGCTTCGAGCCGGGCCGGAGACACCCTGCGCGCCAGGCAGACGACGGTCGGCTTCACGTCATGGGGCGGGAACAGGAAGTCGCGGGGCCGCGCGCCGCGCGAGACCTGCAGGTAGACCAGCCCGTCGCCCACGCGGTTGCGCCGGATGGTCTCGCGCATCACGCGCGACCAGGCGCCCTTCGACATCGGCTGGGGGATGCCGAGCTCGCTCAGCGAACGGGCCAAGCGTTGCATGTGCCGCGTCTCGTCGACCAACCGGCCGCGTCTCACCTCGCACACCTCGTAGACCGCATCGCCGAACTGGAAGCCGCGGTCCTCCGCGTGCACGCACGCCTCCGCGTAGGGCTGATACTGGCCGTTGACGTAGATCGTGCGCGTCACGTCCCCGTCCTCGGTAGGTCGCCGGTGCGCTCCTGCGAGCTCACTCCCAGCGCACGTAGCTTGCGGTGCAGCGCGGAGCGCTCCATGCCGACGAACTCGGCCGTGCGCGAGATGTTGCCGCCGAAGCGGTTGATCTGCGCCAGCAGATACTCGCGCTCGAAGATCTCGCGCGCCTCCCGCAGCGGCAGAGACATCAGGTGCTCGGCGCCGCCGTTGACGGGCAGCGGCACGTTCGAGCCGATCTCCTCGGGCAGCATGTTGGCGGTGATGATGCCATCGGGATCGCCGCCGGAGAGGATCATCAGCCGCTCGATGTTGTTGCGCAGCTCCCGCACGTTGCCTGGCCAATCGTGGGCCTGCAGCACGGCCACCGCGTCCTCGCCGATCTTGCGCGGCGCCAGCCCCGAGGACTGGGCCACCTGGCCGACGAAGTAGGTGATCAGCATCGGGATGTCGTCTCGGCGCTCGGCCAGCCCCGGCACGCGCAGCGGGACGACGTTGAGGCGGTGGTAGAGGTCCTCGCGGAAGCGGCCTTCCTGCATCTCCCGCTCCAGATCGCGGCTGGTCGAGGAGATGATGCGCACGTCCACCGACACCTTCGGCCCGCCGCCGACGCGCTGGAACTTCTGCTCCACCAGCACGCGCAGCACCTTGCCCTGCGTCTCCAGCGGCATGTCGGCGACCTCGTCGATGTAGAGCGTGCCGCCGTGGGCTTCCTCGAGCGCGCCGACCTTGCGCGGGCCGGAGTGGTCCTCGGTGCCGAACAGCTCCTCCTCGACCCGGTCGGGCGCCATGGAGGCCGCATTGAGCACCACGAAGGGCCCGTCCTTGCGCTGCGAGTTGTCATGCATGACGCGGGCCACGAGCTCCTTG
>VBAB01000781.1 GCA_005888525.1 Alphaproteobacteria bacterium | reverse complement strand
AGTCCTCCAAGCTGAAGCCGACCGTCATGCCCAGTCGGTCAGTCAACTGTGCACGAACAAACGCCTCATAGCTTTGTCCGCTGAGGCGTTCGATGATCAGGCCAGCGACGTTGAAGCAAAGGTTGTTATATTGATAGCCAGAGCGAATATCGCGGCTGAATTCAAGATACCGCATACGGCCGAGCAAGTCGGCCGGTGCGAGATCGCCCGGCTCATGCACCCAGTCATGGCGCGGCAACCCGGTGCGATGACATAGCAGGTCGAGGACCGTGATCCTGTCGGTCCCACCGGATCGCTCAGGCGAAACTCCGGTAGGATGTCGCGCACCGGCTTGCTCCAGTCGAGCCGCCCTTCATGATGAAGCAGCGCCAGAGCCGTGGCAGTGAATGACTTGGTGATAGACAAGATCGCGAACTGCGTCGCTGGGGTTACGGGAAGGTTCGCCTCGACATCGCGCTGACCGTAAGCGCGGGTGAGCACGACCTTGTCGTCGTGCACCACGGCGAGCGCCGCGCCCGGCACCTTCCAATCGGTCATTGTCTCGGCGGCGAGACGATCGAGATCGGAGATGAACGCTGTGATTGGCGCCTTGGGCGCTTCCGATGAGTTGGGCATGGGATGACAATCTCTGCTTGAGCAACAGCGAAAGCGCCCGTCAACAATGAGGGCGCGCGACGATGATCGCGTAGATCGGATCTCCCGATCCGCTCGTCGTTCGTTAGTGTTCGCTAATGCTGAAGAGAGCCATCAACATGTTCGTTGCCTCAATGCACACGGTCCTTTAGCACGGCATAAGCGCTTACGTCGAGATCGCCGAAATGACGCCGATGGGATGGGAGGCACTCAGGCAGTGGGGTCAAGACGTCGCTCGCATTGAACCGCTCGCTGGCGGAGTCGCCAATGACGTGTGGAGCGTGCGCATCAACGGATATCTTGCGGTCGGTCGTCTCGGCAAAAGAAGCGACGCGGATCTCGCGTGGGAGACCGATCTTCTCAAATACCTCGACCGCGAAGGTCTGACCGTGCCGGTGCCGATCCCGACGACGGACGGCCGGCTGTTCGCCGATGGTATGGTGGTGATGACCTACGTTGAGGGCGGACCGCCCAAGTCCGAGGCCGACTGGCGTCGCGTGGCCGATGCGCTCCGTCGGGTCCATCGTTTGACGCAGCGCTGGCCGCAGCGCCCTGGGTGGAGATCGTCAACCGACCTTCTGCACGCCGACACCGGGACGAAGATCGACCTTAAGGCGATGCCCTCTGAGGGCGTTGCTCGATGCCGATCTGCATGGGCGCACCTCGTCGGACGTCAAACATGCGTGGTCCACGGTAATCCCGACAGCCCGGCCAATATCCGCATGACCGCAGATCGGGTCGCGTTGATCGACTGGGACGAGGCACACGTGGACGTTCCTGACCTTGACCTGGTGCTGCCCCACAATGCCGCCGGTCTCGAAGAGGATGCGTACGACATCGCCGCTCAGGCTTGGTCCGCATGGGCAGCCGCCGTCTGCTGGGAGGACGAGTACGCAATCAAGCGGCTTGCCGAAGTTCGAGCGGTCTGAGCAGCGCAAGTGAGTTGTGAGAGCGCATCGTCCGTCACCGTGCGCCTTGTGCATCCCAACAAGAGCAGGTTCGGCGACGGTAGAAATGGGTCTTGGCCGCGTGATAACGCGACGGAGGGGGTGTCGGGCGGGCTTGACCGTCGGTCGTGGCGCAAGACGGCCATTTCGAGCATATTTTTCTGATTTCGGTCTGGGAGCAACCGTGGTGCGTACCGCGCGCATCCTGAGGGGTTTGTGCGGACGGGAGCCGCCCGCGCTGGGGCTGTCTCAGGCGCCCATCGCCGCGATCAGCGGCTTGACGCCGATAATGTTCAACACGCGCGTGAGGTTGTAGGCGAGCACGGAGAGCGCCATTTCAGTTGCGACCTTGGGCAGACGCTTCATCAGGAAGTGCGTCGCACCCATCCGCATCTTCAGCGTGCCAAACGGATGCTCGACCGTCTCGCGGCGCACGCGCATCGCTTGGGGGTTCTCGTCGAGCCGCTTCTGCGCAGCCTCCATGACGTGCTCGTGCTCCCAGCGGGAGATGACGCGGTGCTTGGCTTTGGTGCAGCGCGTCTTGAGATGACAGCGCTCGCAGGCCGTAGTCCAATATCTGCGTATCGTCCGATCTCCGTCGACAGTCGTGAAGTGATAACCTACCACTCGCCGGCCGGGCAGCGATAGACGTCCTCCGCTGGCAGATAGACGAAGTCGTGCTTGCCGAACTTTCCCTTCGCCTCCATGCCCGATGTCACAGGTTTGGGCAGCGTCACCTCAATCCCGGCATCAGCGCAGATCTTGATCTCCTCGCCGCTGTAGTAGCCGCGATCGGCAACTGCCTCCAGTTTGTCGACGCCGAGCACCTCCTTGGCCCGCGTGGCTATGTTGGCAAGTTGCGCCCGATCCGAGCCGCTATTCGTCACTTCGTGTGCGATGATGAGATGGTGCTCGGTGTCGACGGCGACCTGCACGTTGTAGCCGACGACGCCGGAGCCGCGCCCGCTCGTGGCCATCGCACGGCTGTCGGGATCGGTGAGCGAGATCTGCTGGTCAGGCGAGGCCAGCATCTGTTTCTCATAGGCTTCGAGGCGTTGCATCTCGCTTGTGAGCTTGGCGAGCTTCTCCTTGAGATGCACGGTCTTCGCTGCGAGCGCTTCCGACGGGTCCTGCAGATCGGCCGTGTCGAGCTGGGCGAGATAGTGATCGGCCCCCGTCGAGTGGTCCGACTCGAATGTTAGTTTAACCCAGCTTTCGACATTTGCGGGAGCGTGGCTGTCGGA
>VBAB01000780.1 GCA_005888525.1 Alphaproteobacteria bacterium | reverse complement strand
CTGGAACGGCTCGGCATACCCTTGGGCAAGGAGGATGCGCGCGTCACGCGGCTGCTCGAGGAGGTGAAGGCGCGCGAGGCCGTCGGCTATGCCTACGAGGGGGCGGACGCCTCCTTCGAGCTGCTGGCGCGGCGGCTGCTGGGCGAGGTGCCGGAATTCTTCAAGGTCGACAGCTTCCGGGTCATGGTCGAGAAGCGCCACAACGCGAAGGGCGCGCTGGTCACGGTGTCGGAAGCGTCGGTGAAAGTGTTCATCAACGGTGACGAGGAGCCGCT
>VBAB01000779.1 GCA_005888525.1 Alphaproteobacteria bacterium | reverse complement strand
AAGCTGCTGCGCGCCGGTGCGACGGCCGCGTAGGGCGCAATGGCGATAGCGTATTGCGCCGATCTGCCAGTCCCAGAAAGGAGCGGCGCAATACGGCTGACACCTATTGCGCCCTACCTGATGAGTTTCTTGGCGGCGTCGGCCGGCAGGAGGCGGCCCGACAGCACGGCATCGGCCAGAGCATCCAAATCGCCGCGCGCGCCTTTCTTGATCCGCTCGGCGATGGCATCGGCCGCGGCGCGGGCGATGAGGTAGCGGGCGCGGCGGCGGCGGCGCTCCTGCGGCGGGTCGGCGGCGGCGCGGGCTCCCACCTCGTCGATGGCCCGCGCCAGGGCCTC
>VBAB01000210.1 GCA_005888525.1 Alphaproteobacteria bacterium | reverse complement strand
TGGCTCGGCATCGACGCCTGGATCGATTCCTCGCTCGCCGAGTCATGGCAATCGCTGCAGGACCGCTGGAACGCCGTCTCCAGCTTCTTTGCGCGTTTCCGCCTCTCCGGATGGAAGCGCCTTCTGAACGAGGCGGTTGCCGAGGGCCTGACGCTGGGTGCCGGAGGCCTCACGGTGCTCTATATCCTCGCCATCCCCGCCATCAGCGAGTTCGACGAGAACAAGATCAACACCGGCAAGTACGCGGTCAAATTCCTCGACCGCAACGGCGCCGAGATCGGCCAGCGCGGCATTCTGCACAACGACGCCGTGCCGCTCGAAGAGATCCCCGATTACGTCATCAAGGCCACGCTCGCAACCGAGGACCGCCGCTTCTTCGAGCATTTCGGCGTGGACTTCATCGGCACTGCCCGCGCCCTGTTCGAGAATGCGCGCGCCAATGAGGTGGTGCAGGGCGGCTCGACCCTCACGCAGCAGCTGGCCAAGAACCTTTTCCTGACGTCGGAACGCTCGATCACACGCAAGCTCAAGGAAGTGTTCCTCGCCTTCCTGCTGGAATCGCGGTTCACCAAGCGCGAGATCCTGAAGCTCTATCTCGACCGTGCCTATCTCGGCGGCGGCGCCTTCGGGGTGGAGGCAGCGTCCCAATTCTACTTCGGCAAGTCGGTGCGGGAAGTCAACCTGGCCGAAGCCGCACTGATGGCAGGTCTCTTCAAGGCGCCGTCGCGCTTCGCCCCGCACGTCAATCTGCCCGCCTCGCGCGCACGCACCAACGATGTGCTCACCAACCTCGTGGAGGCGGGCTACATGAGCGCCGGCCAGGTGCAGGCCGCGCGGCTGAACCCCGCCAAGATCATCGACACACGGTCGGCCCACAGCCCCGACTGGTTCCTCGACTGGGCGTTCGAGGAGGCGCAGCGCTTGGGTGAGGGGCGCGGCCATTATGTGCTCACCGCCCGCACGACCGTCGATCTGGGCATGCAGCAGGCGGCGCAAGAGGCGATGAACAACACGTTGCGCCACAGCGGATCGAGCCGCCGGCGGGGCTACACCGGCGCAATGGTGTCCATGGAGCCGGACGGCGCCGTCCGCGCCATGGTCGGAGGCCTCGACTACGAGGACAACCAGTTCAACCGCGCCGCGCACGCCCGCCGCCAGCCGGGCTCCTCCTTCAAGCTCTATGTCTACGCCACCGGCTTCGAGAACGGCATGAACCCGCGCTCGACGGTGCGCGACTACGGCGGCAATTGTGGGAACTGGTCGCCCAAGAACTACTCCGGCGGCAGCTCCGGCCGCTCGCTGGCCGCCATCGACGCCTTCCGCATGTCGCTCAACGTGCCTGCCGTCAACGTGTCGCTGCAGGTTGGCCGCGAGAAAGTGGTGGCGATGACCCAGCGCCTCGGCGTGGTCGGCGTGAAGAAGACGTGCTCGATGGCGCTGGGCGACACCGGCATCACGCCGCTGCAACACACGGGCGCCTTTGCCCACTTCGCCAACGGCGGCAAGACCGCGAGGCCTTATGGCATCCTCGAAATGTTCAATTCCAAGGGGGAGCTGATTTACAGCCGCGACCGCGACGAGCCGCCACCGGTCCAGGTCTTGAGCCGGAAGGTGGTCGAGGACATGAACCAGATGATGCTGGCCGTGGTGACCAACGGCACGGCCCAGAAGGCGGCACTCGACTTCACCACGGTGGTCGGCAAGACCGGCACCAGCACGGCCTATCGCGATGCCTGGTTCGTCGGCTTCACTGGCGCGCTGGTGACAGGCGTCTGGGTCGGCTACGACGACTTCCGCCCGATGGCGGGCATCACCGGCGGCAGCCTGCCGTCGCAGGCTTGGCACAGCTACATGCAGGTCGCGCACAAGAACTACCGCACTATTCCCCCGATCCTGGGGCTCGGCATGCATCCCAACCAGGTGGCCGAGCAGCAGCGGCTCAACGAGCTCAGGCGGACGGATCCAGGAATGGCGCAAGCCCAGATCGCCCAGGCGACGCAGAAGACGTCCAGCATTATGCCCGATCAGACGCGGGTGGCGTTGAAGAGGGTAGCCGACACCATGCGGCAAGCCGCCGGAGTGCAGCCGACGCCCGCCAGCACCGCGCCAGCTGCCCCAATTCCGCCGAAGGGGCGACCGCCCGAGCCGAAGGCGAAGCCGCCGGCGGGGACGCCCGAGCGCCGTGCTGACGTCCCGGGTGCCGGCACACGGCCGTGAGCGGGGCGCGACGAGGGGTGACAGCCTGAGCCTGATCACGAACATCCTGATCAACCTTGCGGCGTTCGCCCTGCTTGCCGTCGGAGGCGGCCTTGGCTCAGCGTGGTACATGATCGAGGCGGGGTCGCGCCTGTCGACGCGAAGTTCCGGACCTTGGATGACCTGGAGCGCGGCGGGCCGTCCTGACGCCGATCCCTACACGCGCGCGCATACGGTCAGGAACGCGCTGCTGCCGCTAGCCTCGACGCTGGAGATCACCTACCAGGCCAAAGCCGACAGCCGTGGCGGGAGACTGCAGGCGGGCTGCGAGTACGCCATCGTCATGGAAGGTCTCGACGGCGGGACCTGGTGGAGTCTCGCCGCCTTCGACGGCCAGGGCGGGCTCATCCACAACACCGCAGAGCGCTACGCCTTCAGCAGCGACAGCGTCATGCGCGAGCCGGACGGCCGGGCGATCATCACGCTGGCGCGCGACGCGCGGCCCGGCAACTGGCTGCCGATCGGCGGCAGCAAGGTCAACCTCGTCCTGACGGTGCAGGACGCCGCCTGGGCTGCGGCGGTGCATGAGGGCGGTGCGAAGGCCCTGCCCCCGATCCAACGCCTGGCGTGCCGGTGATACGATGCCAACGTTGCCAAAATGGTTGAGCGAGGTGGGCTGGCGCACGGTCATCGGCGCCCTGCTGCTCGGCGGCATCATCCACATCACCGCTACGCTGGCAGTGCCCCTCGTCAGCTCGGGCCCTGCGTTCACCAAGCTGCGCGACACGCTTCCGGCCAACCGCATGGTGGTCCTGCCGCCGCTGGCACCGGGCAAGCAGCCACTGCCGTATCTTCCGCCCGATGCCCTCTATGCCATGTGCCGCTACGACATTTCCGTGGATTCGCTGACCGTGACCGCGGCGATGGCGCACGCCGGCTGGACGCTGTCTCTGCACACGCCGCAGGGCGACAACTTCTACGTCATGCCGGCGCAGGAGTCGCGCCGCGGCGACATATCCTTGACGGTGGTGCCAAGCGCCGAGCGTCTGGGAGAATTCGCGACGACGCCGCGCCGCGTGAGCGCCCAGGAGACGCTGGTCGCCTCGCCCTCGTGGGAAGGTCTCGTCGTCGTGCGCGCGCCGCTCAAGGGCTTGGCTTGGCGCGCCGAGGCCGAGACTGCCCTGCGCCGCGCCACCTGCACGCCGGTGAAGCGGCAGTAGGCGGCTAGCTAGATGTGAACCTTCAGGAGGTTGTCCGATCCGGCTTTTGCCATCGACCACCCATGCTCTAGTCTATCGGCCAAGGCTGCCAGCGAGTAGCCGCCCAAGCCAAGACCGAAGGAGGATTGCGCCCCATGCCACTCCCCGCTGACGTGGACACATCGAGCCCGAGGCATCTGCGCGACAAGTACGCCATCGTCGGGGTGGGCGAGACCACCTATACGCGCGGCTCCGGCATGACGACGCGTTCGCTCGGCACGTGGGCGGTGCGCAATGCCATCCTCGATGCCGGGCTGAAGCCCGCCGACATCGACGGCATGCTGTCCTACCAGTCGGGCGACTCCACGTTTGCGCCGTTCATCGCCGGCGACCTGGGCATCCGCCTCAACTTCTACATGGACGTATTCGGCGGCGGCTCGTCGACGGAGGCGCTGGTCGGCATCGCCATGGGCGTGATCGAGGCCGGCATGTGCAAGACCGTCGCCATCTTCCGCGCCATGAACGGCTTCTCCCAGGTGCGCATCGGCGGCACCGGTGCCCGCTCCGCGGTGCCGGTGTCGAGCGACATGCTGCACAGCCGCGCCTACGGCTGGCAGAGCGCCGGCCAGATGTTCAGCCCAACCTTCCTGCGCCACATGTACGACTACGGCACCACGCCCGCGCAGGTGGCAGCCGTCAGGGCGACGCACAGCGCGCACGCCTCCAACAACCCCAAGGCCTACTACAAGAAGCGCGTGAGCGTGGAGGACGTGCTGGCGAGCCGCATCATCTGCAAGCCGCTGCATCTGCTCGACTGCTGCGTGGAGACCGACAACGCCACTGCCATCATCGTCACCGGCGCCGACCGGGCGAAGGACGGCCGGCACCGCCCTGCCCTGATCCGCGGCGTAGCGGGGCGCGTGTGCAAGCCGCGCATCGACATGCACTACCAGCACGGACCGATCTCCACGGTCGCGGGCAAGTATGCGCGAGAGATCCTGTGGCCCAATGCGGGCGTCGGCCCCGAGGACGTCGACGTCACGGGCTCCTACGACGCCTTCACGTTCACCACCATGCTGCAGCTCGAGGACTACGGCTTCTGCAAGAAAGGCGAGGGCGGCCAGTACGTCAGCGACGGCACCATCCGCCTGGGCGGCAAACGCCCCAACAACACCAGCGGCGGGCATCTGTGCGAGGGCTATACGCACGGCATGAACATGGTGATCGAGAACGTGCGCCAGCTGCGCCACGACGTCGACGACAGCTGCCCGGTAGGATCGGACGGCAAGCGCAAGCACACCTACGACTACAAGGAGGGCGGCTGCCGGCAGGTAAGGGATTGCGAGGTCAGCGCCAACCTCGGCTGGGCCATGCCGGGCACCGGCTCGGCCATGGTCATGCGGCGCGGCTGAGCAACGGGGAGACACGAACATGCCGATCCAGGCGCAATATCTGGGAATGCCGCTCAGCCTCGACGACCTCGAGGTCGAGAACCTCGCCTTCTTCAAGCACTGCGCGGAGCACGATTTCCATCTGCAGGCGTGCGCAGACTGCAACCTGCTGCGCTATCCGCCCACCACCGCTTGCCCCTGGTGCATGAGCCGTGACGCAAAGTGGGTGCCGGTGGAGGGCAAGGGTGCCGTCCACTCCTACACGGAGGTGCACCACGCCATTCAGCCGGCCTTCAAGGCGCACACGCCCTATCTGGTCTTGCTGGTCGACCTCGACCGGCAGCTGGGCAAGCCCACCGAGCATGACGCCTTGCGCGTCGTCGGCAACCTCGCCACGTCAGACGGCAAGCTCGCCCCACCGGAGATGGTGAAACGGGTCGGCATCGGCACCCGCGTGCGCATGGTGTTCACCGATGTGGCGCCCGGCCTGGCGCTGCCGCAATGGACCATCGACGACACCGCCAAGCAACCCGACAAGCCCTGGCGCTATCCGCAGGAGTGATCGGGGGTCAGACCCCTCGCTTCGACGTTGCTGGTTCGTTACGCAGGTTGGGCGAGGGGTCTGACCCCCTTGGTGCCGTCAGCAGCCCATGGCCTTGGCGAGGGCGGTGAAACTGTCGGTGACCACGTCCCAATCGCGGTCGGCCTTGAAGTCGCGCTTCTGGTGCGGGCCGTATTCCGCCGGTCGCGCCACGAAGGCCGTGCGCAGGCCGCACTCCGCCGCAGCGGCGAGGTCGCCGTTGTGGGCCGCCACCAGCATCACCTGTGACGGCGCCAGGTTGAGCAGTTCCGCGCTGGCGAGATAGGCCTGGGGCAGGGGCTTGTAGGCGCGTGCCGTCTCGGCGCCGAGGACTACGTCCCACGGCAGTCCGGCATGCTTGGCCATGCGCGTGAGCAGCCCGACGTTCCCGTTCGACAGCGTGCCGATGATGTAGCGCGATTTGAGGCGCCGCAGACCTTCGACCGTGTCGGGCCACGGCTTCAGCCGATGCCAGACCTTGTTGACGTGGTCCTTGTCAGCCTCGCTGAGGCCGGTTAGGGCATACTTGACGAGCAGCTTGTCCAGGCTCTCTCGGTGCAGGACGTCGAGGATGGTCCACGTACGCCGGCCTGTGCGTACCTCGTCCATCGCCGGCTGGTAGAGACCGCGCCAGTCGTCGGCGAAGGCGGCCCAGTCGGCTTTGACGCCCTTTCCTGCGCCGAAGCGCCCGAGGTCGTCGATGAGGCTCGAGCGCCAGTCGACCACGGTGCCGAACACGTCGAACAGCAACGCTTGCACGTCGTCTTTGGCGGCCATGGGCGGTCTCCTGCAGTCACGAGCCAATGAAGCGGTCGCGCCACTCGGGCGGCGGCAGCATGCAATGCTCGGTGCGGCCGAACAAGGCATATCGGTTGCGGGCCACGCGATCATAGACCCAGTCGCCGAGACGGCGCGGCAGCAGGCGCAGAATCGCGAGCGCGCGCCAGGGACGGCCGAGGCGCTCTGCCACGACCGCGACGGTGTCGAGCTTGGCGTAGGCGCGGCCATCGGCCAGCACCAGGTTGCTCTCGAACTCGTTCGCGTCGAGGCCGTAGTGGCGGTAGAGCGCCTGGCCGAGCGGCGACTGCGCGGTGGCGAGCCGAATAGCCAACGTCTTGTCGCGTTTCAGGATGAACTTGGCGAATCCCGAGCACAACACGCACACGCCATCGAATACGACGAGCGCCTTGTCGTCCGGGAACGCAGGAACGGCCGGGTCGGCGCGGTAGCTGTAGGGCACGGCTTCGGACAAGCGCCGCGAGGTGCTGGCGGAACTCGACTTGCCCGTCACGGGCCAGGTCCGACCTGCCCGCGGTGGCGCAGGCAGTGGTCCGCCAGCACGATCGCCATCATGGCTTCCCCCACCGGCACGGCGCGGATGCCGACGCAGGGATCGTGGCGGCCCTTGGTGGAGATATCGGCGTCGTGTCCGAACCGGTCGATGGTGCGCCGGGGGGTGAGGATCGACGAGGTCGGCTTCACGGCGAAGCGGGCGACGATCGGCTGGCCGGTCGAGATGCCGCCCAGAATACCGCCGGCATTGTTGGACAGGAACTGCGGCCGCCCATCGTTGCCCATCCGGATCTCGTCGGCGTTGTCCTCGCCGGTCAGCTCCGCCGCCGCCATGCCGGCCCCGATCTCGACGCCCTTCACGGCATTGATGCTCATCATGGCCCCGGCGAGGTCTTGGTCGACCTTACCGTAGATCGGCGCGCCCCAGCCGGCAGGCGTGCCCTCGGCCACGATCTCGATTACCGCGCCCACGGAGGAGCCCGCCTTGCGCACCTCGTCCAGGTAGCTCGTCCACGTCTCGACGATACCGGCGTCCGGGGAGAAGAACGGATTGTTGCCGACCTCCTCCCAATTCCAGCGCGACCGGTCGATCCTGTGCCGCCCGATCTGCACCAGCGCGCCGCGGATCGTGACGCTCGGGATGACCTTGCGGGCGACGGCCCCGGCGGCAACGCGCATCGCTGTCTCGCGTGCCGAGGAGCGCCCGCCGCCCCGGTAGTCGCGGATGCCGTATTTCTGCCAGTAGGTGAAATCCGCGTGCCCGGGCCGGAACTTGTCCTTGATGTCGGTGTAGTCGCGGCCGCGCTGGTCGACGTTGTCGATGATCAGAGAGATCGGGGTGCCCGTGGTCACCTGGCGGCCGGCGTCGTCTTGGAACACTCCCGAGAGGATGCGCACGGCGTCGGGCTCGCGGCGCTGGGTGGTGAAGCGCGACTGGCCGGGCCGGCGCTTGTCCAGAAATGCCTGAATTTCCTCGGCTGCCAAGGCGATGCCGGGAGGACAGCCGTCGATCACGCAGCCGATCGAAGGCCCGTGGCTCTCGCCCCACGTGGTAACCCGGAACAGATGGCCGATCGTGTTGTACGACATGGGAGCTCGCAGCCGATTCCGCGCTGCAATGACGGCGGCACAATTCTTAGCCGACCGGTCCGCGGCGAGGCAATGGAAGTCACCGCATCCTGATTATTCGCGCCTGCGAAGTGAAATCGCCATATGTACGAAGCGCAACCACCTTAACCTCGACTGTAAAAAAATCGTGTCCTTTCTGCCACTGACGCGCCCCAATGGCGCCTCAGTCATTGTCCGTTCATGTAGCAGCTTTTAGTCTCGACCCTGCGTGTCGCGCACGGGCAGGGGGGCTATCTCCATTTCGCCTGCTGACGTGCAATGGCGGTATCGCACTGACGCCGGGACTGGAAATGGGAGGTACTCGGAAATGCGCATCAGGAAGATCCTTATAGCGATTTTGGCATTGGCAGTCGCCATCGCCTTCTCGCCACTGTCTGAACTGCAAGCCGCCACCTTCGCGAATCCGGGCTCACAGCCTGGGTCCGACAATCTGACCCAAACGGTCAAGATGAAGAAGAAGGGCTACAAGAAGGCCGGCAAGAAGAAGAGGGGCAAGAGGGGCAAGCGCGCGCGCAGCAAAGCTGGCAAGTGCGGCACCTACAAGTACTTCAGCAAGAAGACCAGGAAGTGCGCGGACGCCCGCAACAAGTA
>VBAB01000770.1 GCA_005888525.1 Alphaproteobacteria bacterium | reverse complement strand
AGGAGGCAGGATCGACCAGGACGCCGCCGCTGATCGCCTGCCGGCCCAGCAGCATGCGATAGGACATGGCGTCGCGGTTGGTCAGCGTGACCTCGATCTCCCATTGGCGATCGCCGATGCGGATGGGCGTGGAGATGACGTAGCGTTTCTCGCGGTCGCCGTTGGAGCTCGTCACGTCGCGCTGGTCCACCACGGGCGCGGTGCACACGATCTCGACGTCCGCGCGCCGTGGGATGGGATGCACGCCGAACCGCACCCGCGGGTGCCGCTTGGTGCCCACGGGCTCGACGAAATAGGCGTGCAGGGCCGAGGTGCGCGCGCCCGTGTCGACCTTGGCCTTGATGGCCGGCAGGCCGAGGTCGGGCAGCGCGATCCATTCCTCCCAGCCCAGGATGAAAGGTGGAGCCACGGGTGGCATGCGTTTCGTCCGCAAAGTGATCGCCGACTAATGACGCATGCCGGTCCCGGCCGCAAGAGGACCCGCCATTCGCGCCAGCAGCCTTTGCTTTCCCTGCAGAACCGCGATTGACCGGACCGGCCGACCACCTTATTTCAGCGCCATGGCCAAGCTGGCGATCATCAAGCTGCCCGACCCCATCCTGCGCAAGGTCTCCGCGCCGGTCGAGCGCGTCGACAACGAGGTGCGCAAACTGGCGGCCGACATGCTGGAGACCATGTACGCGGCGCCCGGCGTAGGCCTGGCCGCCGTGCAGGTGGGCGTACCGCGCCGCCTCATCGTGCTCGACACGGCCAAGGGTGAGAACGAGCCGCCGCGCGCGCTCGTCATGATCAACCCGGAGATCGTCGCGCTCGGCAAGGAGATGCGCGAGCACGAGGAGGGGTGCCTGTCGATCCCCGACGTGCGCATCGACATCGAGCGGCCTTCCTCCGCGACCGTGCGCTTCCTCGACCGCGAGGGCAAGCAGCAGGAGCTAGCGGCGGAAGGGCTGCTGGCGACCGTCGTCCAGCACGAGATCGACCACCTCAACGGCCGGCTGATCATCGACTTCCTGTCGCGGCTCAAGCGCGACATCATCGTGCGCAGGTTCAAGAAGCTGGCCAAGGAGACGGCATAGTCGGT
>VBAB01000769.1 GCA_005888525.1 Alphaproteobacteria bacterium | reverse complement strand
GGCGGGTAGCGCCGCCCAGCCCATCGCCGAACAGGTCCTCCGCCACCTGGCGCGGATCGGCGAGACGATCGGACTGACGCGCTGCCACCTCGGCGATGCGCAGCCGCTCGCGCAAGGCGGAAGGCGCCGCCCACGTCGTATCAGCCTCAGGCCAGCCTGCCGGCGACGGCGGCCGCCAGAGCGGCTGTCCGAGCTGGGCAGAGAGCCGCAGCAGATCGGCCGGCTTCGGCTCGAGAGCAAAGCCGCGCAACAGGGCGACCAGGAAATCGTAGGGCGGCAGCACCTTGATGGCTTTCGCCTCCCACGCCTCACTCGACTGCGCCAGCGCCTTGGCGACGGCACCGAGATCGCCGCCGGTGTCGAGGAAGGTTTTCTCCAGACGCGCAACGACCGCCGGGGGCGGATCCTCGGCTACGAAGTGCGCCGCGAGCTTGCGGGCGATATGCCGTGCCGTCGCCGGATGGGCGGCCAGAGCGCGCAGCACATTCTCCCCGGTCTGCAGACCCTGGTCGGGATAGCGCTTGCCGAGCACGGTCCGCTCTCCCGGCTCGTGCCGCGGCGGGGCGAAGAAGAACTTGCCGGGCTCGGTCAGCGGATTGGCGAGATTGCCGACCGTCCAGCCGGTGATGATGCGGGCGAGGTTGGTAACATCCTGCTGACTGTAGCCGCCGCCGACACCCAACGTGTGCAGCTCCAGGATCTCACGCGCGAGATTCTCGTTGAGGCCCAGGCCGCGGTTCACGCCCGCCTTGCTGTTGGGGCCGACGGACACCTGATTGTCCAGATAGACGAGCATCGCCGGGTGCTTCTCGACCGCGAGCAGCATGTCGGCAAAGCGGCCAAGCACATGCGGGCGGATCGCCTCGCGCTCATAGGCGCCGGCGATGCCGCGCACCGCGCCCTTGTTGGCCGAGACGCAGAAATGGTTGGACCAGAACATGACCAGCCGCTCGAGGAAGGCGGCGTCGGTCGTTGCCGCGTGCCGGAAGCGAGCCGCGGCTTCCTCGACGAACGCTTCGCGGCGGATCTGTCCCGCCTTCGCCTGCGGCGGCGCGCCCTTGGCGGGTGGGCTGCCCGGTGCCGGCTCGGGCTGCATGGACGGTGCGGGTGCGGGCACAGCGGGCGCCGGCGGGGCTTGCGGCGGCGCGCCCTCGGCAGCGCCATCCTTCATGACGGCGCCCGGTTCGCTGGCGGCGGCGCGCGCCAGCCGCTGCCGGCGCTGGGCCGCCATCGCCGCCGCAAAGGTGACGTGGCTCGGCTCCAGAGCCGGATCGTCGATGCGAACGCGGCCGGGCTCGGTCAACGACTGCAGCACGTACCCCCGCGGGTCCCCGGCGATGCGCTTGACCTCACCGGGGCGCGCGCCCAACCCGAAGCGCCGAAGCGCCGTTACCGCATCGCGTGCAGACATAGTCGCCGCCTCGAACGTATGGCCTCATGAACGGGAAGCGCTTGCGATTCCGTTGCAAGTTCGGTCAAAAGGTCGGCCTTTTGATGGTGGGCGGAAACGCGAAGGGGCTGCGAGCAGTAATCCATGACCTGGGCGGTGATCCTGGCGCTCGGCCTCGTGTCCGGCACGCTCAGCGGCATCGTCGGATTCGGCGCCTCCATCATGCTGATGCCCGTGCTGATGCTGGCGTTCGGGCCGCTGGAGGCGGTGCCGATCATGGCGATAGCGGCGCTGCTGGCGAACTTCTCACGCGTGGTGGTTTGGTGGCGCGAGGTCGATTGGCGCGCCAACACCTACTATTGCG
>VBAB01000768.1 GCA_005888525.1 Alphaproteobacteria bacterium | reverse complement strand
CCACTGGTCGACGTCCTTGTTGCAGTAGTGCCCGTTGTTCTGCGGCGCGCCACACTTGTGGAAGATGTAGCTGTTGCCGTCAGGATCGATGCGGCCCGACCAGCCGATGAAGAAGGCCTGGAAGCGGCCCTGCTCGACCTCCGTGAGCGATGTGGCGAACTCGGTGACACGGATCTTCAAATCGAACCCCGCTTCCGCTGCCATGGCCTGCAGCACCTCCGCCACCTGGCGGCTCTCGGGATTGTTGGGAACCATGAGATCGACGACGACGGGCGTGGTCATGCCGGCATCGGCCAGGAGCTTCTTGGCCTTCGCCACGTCGCGGCCGGGAACCGGGAATTTCTGCTGGAAGTAGGGGCTCTTGGGGCTGACCCACTGGTTGCCCGGCAGCACCTCGCCGTTGAAGACGACGTCGGACAGCGCCTTGCGGTCGATGGCCGCCTCCAGCGCCTGGCGCACGCGCGGGTCCTTGCCGAACGGACCGTTCTTGCCGGCCTCGCCGTTGGCCAGGTTGAGGGTGAGGCCCTGGTAGCCGATCTCGATCTGGGTGGCGAGCTTGAGCTTGGGATCGGCCCTGATCTCCTTGAGGTCGGTCGCCAACGCGCGCTCGATCAGATCGAGGCTGCCCGACTTGAGGTTGGCGAGGCGCACCGTCGACTCGACGATCGGCCGGAAGACGATGCGGTCGACGTGGACGTTGCCCGCGTTCCAATAGTCGGCGAACTTCTCCAGCACGATGCGGTCCTGCTGCACGCGCTCCACGAACTTGAAGGGCCCGGCGCAGATGGGCTTGAGGCCGAACTTGTCGCCGGCTTCCTTCGTCGCCTTGGGGCTCATGACCATGCCGGCACGATCCGCGAGCTGGGCGATGAGCGGCGAGAACGGGTTTTTCAAGAGCAGCCGCACGGTCGAGGCATCGGCCACCTCTATCCTGTCGACGGCGCCCAGCTCGGGCTTGCGGAATGAGCCTTGCATGTTCATGTGCCGCTCGAGGCTCACCTTGACGGCCTCGGCATCCATCGTCTCCCCGTCGTGGAACTTCACCCCCTGGCGCAACTTGATGGTGACCGTCTTGCCGTCCTGGGAGGTCTCATGCGAGAGCGCCAGCTGCGGCACGATGTTGAGCTTGTCGTCGATGTCGAACAGCTTGTCGCACAGCGACGCGAACACGATGCGCCCGACGTAGGTGCGCGCCAGCGTGGGGTCGAGCACATCCGGGTCCTCGGCCAGGCCGATGCGCAGGGTCGTCTGCGCCATCGCGGCGGACCCGCACAACAGGAATGCTGCGGCTATTCCAACGAAACGAAGCCTTGGCATGAGACTGCACTCCCGAGCTGGCCGCTGTTAGTCCTGCACCTTTGCATCGAACGCCCGGAATAGACGCTGCAGGCGCGCCGAGAATTCCGGTCCCGCGACAGATGCGGGCGGCACAGAGGAAACTATGTCGCGCCACAGATGGCAAGCCGTGGCGTGCGCATCAGAGGCGATTGTCAGCTCAGGACGTGAGCTTTTGCAAACATCCTGGGCATGCGCGCAGCGCGGATGGAGGTGGCAGCCAGGCGGGGGATCGAGCGGGCTCGGCGGGTCCCCCGGCAGGATCTGCCGCGCCCGGCGCCCGGCCGTCGACGGCACCGGCGCGGCAGACAGCAGCGCCTGCGTGTAGGGATGGCGCGGCTCGGCGAAGATCTGCTTGGCTTCCCCGCTCTCGACGATGCGGCCGAGGTACATCACCGCCACGCGTGCAGCGATGTGCTTCACCACGGCGAGATCGTGGCTGATGAAGATGTAGGCTAGTCCGAGGCGCTGCTGCAGGTCCTTCAGCAGGTTCAGGATCTGGCTGCGGATGGAGACGTCGAGGGCCGACACCGGCTCGTCGCAGACGATCAGCTTCGGTTCCACCGCCAGCGCCCGGGCAATGGCGATGCGCTGGCGCTGGCCGCCGGAGAACTCGTGCGGGTAGCGCTGGGCGTGCTCTCCCCTGAGGCCCACGGTGCGCAACAGATCGGCCACGCGCTCGCGACGATCGTCGGCGGAGAGGTCGGTGTGCAGGAGCAGCGGCTCGGCCAGCATCTCGCCCACCGTCATGCGCGGATTGAGCGAGCCATAGGGGTCCTGGAAGATGAGCTGGGCGCCGGCGCGGACGCGGCGCAACTCTGCGCCCGACAGGGCGGCGAGATCGCGGCCATCGAAACGGATCGCACCCGCGGTCGGCTCCATCAATCTGAGGGCAAGCCGGCCGACCGTCGACTTGCCGCAGCCCGACTCGGCTACGCTGAAGGAGACGCCGTCGACGGCGCGCACCGCCGCGGTCGGCAATCCCAGCAGGGAGCGGCGCACCACGAAGTTCTTGGTGACATTGTCGAGGACCAGGAGGGGTCCGGGAGTCATACCTGCACTCCGAAGATCTGCCTTGCGACCAAGTCGTCAGCTCACACGCTCGTTGCGCCGGAAAGAATCTCCAACAGGCCCCGCGGGATCCCTTCTCCCCTTGGGGAGAAGGTGCCCGAAGGGCGGATGAGGGGGCCTCTAACACCCTCGGAGAGTAAGTCCCCCCTCACCAGTTCGGCCGAATGACTTACGGTCGCGCGATCGAGCCGTCGCCCGCGGCAACGCGGGAGTGCGCGACCGTAAGTCATGGCCTCACGTCCTCTCCCCAAAGGGGAGAGGGGGCCGTCGATGTTGATCGGAAAGGCGTCATGCCACCAGGGCCTCAAGGGGGGCTTTCCAGCAGCGCGAGAGGTGGCTCGCGCCGACGGCGGCGAGCGGTGGCGCCTGGGCACGGCAGTGGGCATCGGCGAACGGGCACCGGGCGGCAAAGCGGCAGCCGGTGAACCGGCCCGAAAGCGTCGGCACGCTGCCGGAAATCGTGAGCAGACGCTCCCGCGTCGCGCTGATCAGCGGGATGGAGCCCAGCAGCCCCACCGTGTAGGGGTGCTGCGGCGCGGCGAACAGCGCTTGCGCGGGCGCCAGCTCCACGATCTCGCCGGCATACATGACGGCCACGTCGTCGCAGGTCTCGGCCACCACGCCCAGGTCGTGGGTGATGAGAACGATCGCCGTGCCGGTCTCCTCGCGCAGCTTGCGCAGAAGGTCGAGGATCTGCGCCTGGATGGTGACGTCGAGCGCCGTCGTCGGCTCGTCGGCGATCAGCAGCGTCGGCGCACAGGCGAGCGCCATGGCGATCATCACGCGCTGGCGCATGCCGCCGGAGAGCTTGTGGGGATACTCGTCGACGCGCATGTGCGGGGAAGGCATGCGCACGCGCTCCAGCATGTCGATGGCAGCCCGCCGCGCGGCCGATGCCGACAGCCCGCGATGGCGCGACAGCACCTCGCCGATCTGGTCGCCGATGGTGAAGCTCGGATTGAGGGAGGTCATCGGCTCCTGGAAGATCATGGCGAGCCGGTTGCCGCGCAAATCCTGCATCTGCCGCTCGGGCAACTGCCCAAGCTCGCGCCCCTCGAACACCACGGAGCCCGACACCCGCGTTCCGGTTTTCGGCAGCAGCCGCATGATGGACAGCGCGGTGACGCTCTTGCCGCACCCGGACTCGCCGACGATGCCGAGCGTCCGGCCCGGCGCCAGCGAAAAACTCACCCCCGCCACGGCCTCCGTGACGGTGCCGCGATCGCCCTCGAAGACGACGCGGAGGTCCTCCACCGTGAGGAGCGGCGACGTCATTCCGACCCGCCGATGCAACGGCGTGCCGGAATGATTCTTTCCTTGCGCGCGGTCATGCCGGAGGCATGCTTCCAGCATGACCCACCAACCCCGCGCGCGAGATGCCGTCGCCCCTTAGGCCATGCGTGCGTAGTCGCGAGAGGTCCGGGCGACGGCATCACTCATAGCCCTCCGCGATCGACTTCGCGACCAGCACCTCGAGCCCGCTCCGGTCGGTCAGCCCGGAAGGATTCTCGCGTGACGGCATCCAGCGCCGGAAGTGCACCCAGCGCTCGCGCGCGACTTCGTGCAGCCGCGCCAGCTCGCCCAGGGGATCGGCGTGATCGTCCACTCGTAGATCGTAGAGCGGATAGTCCTCCCCATCGTGGATCAGCAGCGCCGCCGACTGCTTGCCGCGATTGTCGCCACCGGCCGCCTCGCCCGCCCGCATCGCAGAGATGAGCCGCCGCGCGAACGGCAGGGCGGACTGGGACTCATAGGCGCGGATGGAGTCGGCGAGAACCGCTGGGCCCGCCAGCATGTTGCCGGCGACGGAGAAATTTTCGCGCAGCGCGTGGCCGCACCAGTCGATACACTTGGCGCCCGTGTAGGCAGCGAAGTTGCCCTCCCGGTCCATGGCGTGCAGCTGGCGGTTATCGCGGCCTGCATCCGCCGCGGTCAGGCGGCCGACGGTCTCCTCGGCGCCGAGCCCGGCTTCGAGCAGCGCCAGCCCCTGCGGGCCGTAGAGCGGGTTGATGAAGGCCTGCGAAGCGACGGCGCCGACCCCGGTCCTGATGTGCGGCACCATCGCGCCCACGGCGAAGAAGCGGGTGGCGACGATGATGCCGATGCGCCCCGTCGGCGCGTCTTTGGCGATGATCGACCAGGTCACGGCTGCTCCTTCAGGCTTTGGACGCCGTAGACAACGCCGTCCCTGCAAGCGCGTCAATGCGTCGATCGTCCGCGGCCGGCGCGGCAGGTGTCATCCCGGCGCTCGCCTAGCCTCGCGTTTGTCTTGGACTTGTTCCGGGACACGCCCGAGGGCATGCAAGCCGGACCATGACAACGCGATGCGCCTGGCCGCCCTTGGCGCCGTACTAAACGTAGGACCAGTTGCGCAACGTGCGGGCGGCGTGCGGGGAAACACGCGATCTGGCAGCGGGGATAGGATTCGGGGTTCATCGTGTATGCGGGCGGATGATGACGGTAGGCGGACGATGTGCTCTCCTGTGCCTGCCCCGGAGATGAGAAGCGCGGTGTCCTGGAGCCGCAGCTCAGCACAGGAGCCGGGGGCGGCAGTCCGGATACCTCGCCTGGCTGGCGGCCAGACCAGCCGAGCGTCAGCGCGGGAC
>VBAB01000767.1 GCA_005888525.1 Alphaproteobacteria bacterium | reverse complement strand
CGCATTGATGGGTATTCGAGTCTTTGTCCGGACCCGGGCCATTTGCGCCGCGTCGTCGTACCAATGGCATGGCTCCTCGAACCAACGGATGTCGAGAGGCTCGACGAGCCGGGCGAATGCAATCGCCTCGTCCGCCGTCCAGCCTCGATTGGCATCGACCGCAAGCATGAATTCTGGGCCCGCAGAGGCGCGTGCGACTTTCACGCGTTCCGCATCTGCCTGCGGCGAGAGGCCCCCGACCTTGAATTTGCAGCCTGCCATCCCGGCCAGCCGGTAGGCCTCCATCTCGCGGCCAATATCGGCGAGCGTCTTGCCCTCCATGTAGTAGCCTCCGATGGAGATGATCGGGACCTTGTCGGTAAAGCCGCCGAGCAGCTCGCGCACGCTACGGCCGGTCGCTTTGCCGATGACATCCCACACGGCGCAGTCGATGCAGGCGATCGCTTCCAGCAGCGTCTTGCGGTCGCGATTTGCCGACGTGAGCGCGAACAGCTTCGACCATATCCGCTCGGTGGCGAAGATGCTGTCGCCCTTGATCAGAGGTGCGAGCTCGTCGCGGATCAGGCGGACGATCTCGCGGCCGGACTCGCGATTGTCGCCGTTATAGACCTCGCTCACCAACCCGTCCTGCGTTCGCAGCCGCGTGATCACGGT
This sequence comes from Alphaproteobacteria bacterium, assembly GCA_005888525.1. Taxonomy (GTDB): domain Bacteria; phylum Pseudomonadota; class Alphaproteobacteria; order Rhizobiales; family Hyphomicrobiaceae; genus AWTP1-13. Next base: position 1,972 of record VBAB01000767.1, on the reverse strand, counting down.
CGAACGCTTGAGCACCGCATAGGTGCTGCCGCCGAAGTTCTTGGTGAGGGGAATATCGATGGCGATGGCATCGACGCCGGAAATGCGCATGTTCGGTCCATTGTGCCGAGGCCTACGAAGTGTGGCGATCCCGCGCGCGGGTGTCCAGCGGGCGCGGCAACCGTCAAGTCGATCCAGAGACACATTTACGAGGGGCGCCGCGCCCATGGAGGTGGCCGGTGGGAGCATTCCCACGCATGCACAAGTCGCTGAAATACGCGAAGATGGCGGTCATGCATGCGAGGCAATCAAGACCTTCGCAAATCGCTCTCGCCAATTCTCGCAGTTCCACGCTATGTCTCAACCTGGCAGCCGTCGTTCGAGAGGGATCAACCAACGCCGCCGGGCGCGGTCCGAGGTTTGTTGACTGATCCGACCTGCAGCCAAAGCATCGGTTTGCCTGCAGACTGCAAAAACAAGTAAGCCATCGGGAGGAACCAAATGAAGATCAGTCGCCGCAAAGCATTGGCCGGGTCCGCAGCCAGCGCCGCCGCACTTGCGACGGGCGTCTTCCGTCCGGCGATCGCACAATCCGAGCCGATCCGCATCGGTTACCTGCCGGCCCTGACCGGCCCCAGCTCGTCCACGGGCATCGGCATCAACAGAGGGACGGAGTTGGCCGTAAAGGAGATCAATGCGGCCGGCGGCATCAAGGGGCGTCAACTCGAGCTGATCGTCCGCGACACGCAGAGCGACCCCACCAAGGCGGTGAACGCGTCGACCGAGCTCACCCGGCGGCATAAGGTCCACGTCATGTGGGGCCCACTGAACTCGGGCGAGGCGCTGGCTGCGACCCCCTTGATCGCGCGTGACAACGTGCCTCAGATTCATCCCTGCTGGGTCGATGGCCTGACGGACCCCAAGAAATGGCCGCTGGCGTTCCGCAACGGCCCCACCAATCAGCAGATCGGCGCCGCCGCGAACCACTACGTGGTGAACATCGTCAAAGCCAAGAAGGTGGCGGTGGTGAGCGATACCACAGGATACGGCACGGCGTCGCTCAACGCCTATGTGCCCATGCTCAAGACGATGGGCGCGGAGGTGGTCTACGAGGGGACCATCGAAGCGAACAACCCGGACGTGAAGCCGGAGATGCTGCGCATGCAGTCCGGCGGAGCGCAGGCGATCATGCCCTGGAGCGTGAACGCAGGCTTCCTCTCTCGCCTCATCAACACGCGCGCGGAGATGAACTGGGACGTACCGATCGTGGGCCAGACGACACTCGGCTCCGGACAAACCAAAGCCCTGCTGAAGAAGCCGGAGTACTGGGAGAAGGTCTACCCCAACAACTTCCGCAACTGCAGCTACGATTCCGCGAGCAAGCTGCCGCCGCGCACGGTCGAATTCGTCGACCGGTTGCGAAAGGCCAACATCGATATGTCGGATACGCTGCTGTGGTGGATCGCGCTCGGCTACGATGGGCCGCGACTGATCGCTGACGCGATCAAGGAGGCCGGTCCCGAGCCGCAGGCGATCGCCGACTATTGGAACAAGGTCTCCAAATGGCCTGGCGTCTACGCCACCATCACATGGACACCCGAATTACACGATGGCTTCCAGAGCGAAGAGATCATCATGTGCCAGGCCAATTCGCTGAAGGAAGGCGCCTTCACGCTCGCGCCTGGCTATACCGGCTAAAACCGATGCTGGAGTCGATTGTCTCCCACGGCTTGGCATTGGGAGCCGTCTACGCACTGATCGGTATCGCCTACAACGTCATGTTCTCCGCCTCGCGCGTGTTCAGTTTCACGGCGGGGATGGTGGGCATGCTGGGTGGCGTGTTCGGCGCGTTGTTCATCAACCGGTTGGGCCTCCCCGTGTTCGTAGGCTTCCTCGCTACGCTCGCGGCTGGGGCGCTGATCGGCATCATCACCGAGGTCGTGACGGTGCGGCCGGTCCTGAAGAGCTTGGACCAGCACCTGTATGTGCTGTC
>VBAB01000766.1 GCA_005888525.1 Alphaproteobacteria bacterium | reverse complement strand
CAGCGGCACGAACTCGACGTGCTTTAGCCGGCTCACCTGCTTCTCGGCCAGCACCACGCCGGCGCAGTGCGACAGGCCCGAGATCATCTCGCCGGCGTCGGCCAGCACCTGTTCCAGCGACTTCTCGCGCCTGATCCTGAGCTGGGCCTCAATCTGGCGACGCTCGTCGTCGGTGAGGTCGCCAACCTCCAATAGGCCGTCGACGAACATGCGCAAGCCGACCTCGGTCGGCAACCGGCCCGCCGAAGTATGCCGGGCGTAGATGAGCCCCAGGTGCTCGAGATCCGACATGACGTTGCGGATGGAGGCCGGCGATAGCGTCATGGGCAGCTGGCGCGCGAGATTGCGCGAGCCGACCGCATCGCCGGTGGTCAGGTAGGTCTCGACGATCTGCCGGAAGATCGTGCGGGAGCGCTCGTTGAGCTTCTGCAGCTCGGAGAGGCTGCCCGGCGCGTTCGGGCGGCTGAAGGGTTTGTCGGTGTTCATTGTCGGGATGTGTTGATCATCTGCCCGCCGAATCTAGGGGTGGACCTCGGGGCCGTGAAACAGGCGTTGCTTTTGCGGTTGATGGCGGGGCGCGGCTCGCCTAGGCTGCGCGCATCTTTGCACCCAAACAGCAGCGCGCGTCCATGCGTCCTTCCAAACGCAAGCCTGATGAGCTTCGTCGCGTCTCAATCGAGCGCGCGGTGTCGCTGCACGCCGAGGGCTCGTGCCTGATCAAGTTCGGCAACACCCACGTCAACTGTACGGCAAGCGTGGAGGAGCGCATGCCGCCGTGGCTGAAGGGCCAGGGGCGCGGCTGGGTGACGGCCGAATACGGCATGCTGCCGCGCGCCACCAACGAGCGCACCCGGCGTGAAGCGACCGTCGGCCACCCCTCGGGGCGGACGCAGGAGATCCAGCGCCTGATCGGCCGGGCGCTGCGCGCCGTGGTCGACCTGCCCAAGCTGGGCGAGCGGCAGATCTCCATCGATTGCGACGTGATCCAGGCGGACGGCGGTACGCGCACGGCGGCCATCACGGGCGCCTGGGTGGCGCTGCACGATTGCTTCAAGTGGATGCAGGCCCGCGACATGATCAAGGAGGGCGTGCTGCGCGACCACGTCGCCGCCGTGTCCTGCGGGCTCTACCGGGGAACACCGGTGCTGGACCTCGACTACGCCGAGGACTCGTCTGCCGACGCGGACGCCAACTTCGTCATGACGGGGTCCGGCGGCATCGTCGAGGTGCAGGGCACGGCCGAGACCGTGCCGTTCTCCCAGGAAGGCTTCGATCAGCTGATGGCTTTGGCCAAGAAGGGCATTGCCGAGTTGGTTCAGCTGCAGAAGTTGACCGTGGCATAGTCCGTCATTCCCGCGCGGCGGGAATCCACGCCAGTTGGCCGAGTGGGCGTGGAGAGTTGCGTGGATCCCCGCCTTCGCGGGATGACATGCATGAGGATCCGCGGCAGTAATTCGCAGGATCGCCCGAACATGATCCCGACCGGTATTCTCGAAACCGTGCTCTATGTGAAGGATCTCGCCGCGGCCGAGCGCTTCTATCGCGATGTCCTGGGTCTTGCGCCCTTCGCGAAAGTGGCGAGCCGCCATCTCTTCTATCGCTGCGGCGACCAGGTGCTGCTGATCTTCCATCCGGACGCCACCAAGGTACCGCCGGCGCCCGGTGCGCTGCCCGTGCCGCCGCATGGCATGGATGGAGAGGGCCACGTCTGCTTCCGCGCTTCCGCCGCCGAGATCGATGACTGGCGCGCCGCGCTCGAGGCCAAGGGCGTCGCTATCGAGGCCGACTTCGAATGGCCCGGCGGTGGGCGATCGATCTATTTCCGCGACCCCGCCGGCAACTGCCTGGAGTTCGCCGAGCCGCGCATATGGAAGCTGGCATGACGCGCCGCCTCGTCCAGGGCACGCGCCTGGTAGTGGCGAGCCACAATCCCGGCAAGGTGCGGGAGATCCTCGACCTGGTCGCGCCGCATGGCCTGAGCGTGGTCTCGGCGGCCGAGCTGCAGTTGCCGGAGCCGGAGGAAACGGGCGCGACATTTGCCGAGAACGCGAGGATCAAGGCCGAGGCGGCGGCGCAAGGGGCGGGCCTGCCGGCCCTCTCCGACGATTCCGGGCTGGAGGTGGAGGCCTTGGGCGGGGCGCCCGGCATCTATTCGGCCCGCTGGGCTGGGCCGGCAAAGGATTTTTCGGTTGCCATGCAGCGCGTTGCAGACGAGGTAAAGCAGCGCGGGAGCTGGAAAGAGCCCGGCCCGCGGGCCAACTTCACCGCGGCCCTGTGTCTGGCCTGGCCCGATGGGGAGGTGGCGCTCTTCGAGGGCAAGGTTTACGGCCATCTCGTTTGGCCGCCCCGCGGCACAAGAGGTTTCGGCTATGATCCGATGTTCGTTGCCGATGGCCACGCCCTGAGTTTCGGCGAGATGGAGCCCTATGCCAAGCACGCAATTTCTCACCGCGCCCGCGCCTTCCAGCGCTTCGCGCGTGCCTGTCTTGGCGAGGGCGCAGCCGGTTGAGGACGATGCCGGTTTCGGCGTCTACGTGCACTGGCCGTTCTGCGCCTCCAAGTGCCCCTATTGCGACTTCAACAGCCATGTGCGGGCCGGGGGGATCGACGAGCCGCGATACTTGCGCGCGTATCTGAGCGAGCTGGCGCATTGGGCGGCGCTTGCGCCCGGCCGCCGGGTCACCAGCGTCTTCTTCGGCGGCGGCACGCCATCGCTCATGGCGGCCGACACGGTGGGCGCGATCCTCGATGCGATCGGCAACGCGTGGAGCATCGGCGCAGATGCCGAGATCACGCTGGAGGCCAATCCGTCGAGCGTGGAGGCCGGCCGCTTCCGTGGCTATCGATGCCGACCTGCGTGCGCTCGGTCGTCTGCACACGGCGGCGGAGGCCCTGGCGGCGATCGAAGTCGCCCGCGCAACCTTCGCGCGCTGCTCCTTCGACATGATCTACGCCAGGCCCGGACAGACGCTGCCGGCGTGGCGGGCGGAGCTCGCACAGGCGCTGGCGCTCGCGGGCCGGCACCTGTCGCTCTACCAGCTGACAATCGAGCCCGAGACACCCTTCGCGGCGCTGCACGCGCGCGGCAAGTTGCGTGTGCCGGACAGCGAGATGGCGCACGACCTTTACGAGCTGACCCAGGAGCTGACGCAACAAGCGGGCCTGCCGGCGTACGAGATCTCCAACCACGCCGCGCCCGGCGAAGAGTGCCGGCACAACCTGACCTACTGGCGTTATGGCGAGTACGCAGGCATCGGCCCCGGTGCGCATGGCCGCGTTGTGGCGGTCGGCGGGGAGCGCCACGCGACTGCGACGGAGCGGCAGCC
>VBAB01000765.1 GCA_005888525.1 Alphaproteobacteria bacterium | reverse complement strand
ACCAGGTGTTGCCGCCCCACCAGCTGAAGATCTCGCTGAAAATCCCCATGCGTCCGTCTCGTCGCTCAGGCTTTCGCTGGCTGGGCTTATGGCACCCGCGGAGCCTTCCTGTCCATGACATCGCTGCCGCGGCAGAACTGCCACAGCGCCCCACCCGGAATCGGCATACTGTGGATGAGTTGGGGACGCCGAGAGCAAAATCCTGGCGGATCTGTCGCCCCTGAAAATGCGCCGTGCGCACCTGATCGCGCAGTGGCGCGGGTTTCGTGGCCCTTAATCCACAACTCTCCCTCCCCATCCTCCTACCTACTACATTTGGTATGTGTGTCATCTACCACCCACAAGACATCGTGGACGGCTGCCTCCGAATCGTCATAGTTTGCTCTCACGGGCGCCGGCCAACCGACCGCAGCGCCCTTCAGTAACAAGCTGACGCTGCCCCCATGAGTTAGAGGCGGGCGCTAACGCGAGGCGGAGAAATAGCCCCGCAGCGCGCGGTCAGTTGTGTCTGTCGCGTCATCGATTTCGCACGCGCGCGGCCTCGTCCTGCTTACGCGCCCCAGACGTCCAACCGGGGGCAAAAACAATGCAGATCAAGCGGCGGTTCACAACGGCAGGCAAATCACCCTACGAGAAGATCCCGTTCCGCCGCGCCACGTCGGAAATCAAGAACCCGGACGGCTCCGTCGTCTTCAAGCTGGAGAATTTCGCCGTCCCCGAGCACTGGAGCCAGGTGGCGGCCGACATTCTGGCCCAGAAATACTTCCGCAAGGCCGGCGTGCCGGCCCGCCTCAAGCGCATCGAGGAGACGCAAGTCCCCTCCTGGCTGTGGCGCTCGGTGGCGGACGAGCGGGCACTCGCCGAGCGGCCCGTGCAGGAGCGCTCCGGCGGGGAGACCGACGCGCGCCAGGTGTTCGACCGGATGGCGGGGACGTGGACCTATTGGGGCTGGAAGGGCGGCTATTTCTCCAGCGAGGACGACGCGCGCGCCTTCTTCGACGAGCACCGCTACATGCTCGCCATGCAATATGGCGCGCCCAACAGCCCGCAATGGTTCAACACCGGTCTGCACTGGGCCTACGGCATCGATGGGCCGAGCCAGGGCCACTATTACGTCGATCATGAGACGGGCGAGCTGACGGCCTCGACCTCGGCCTACGAGCACCCCCAGCCGCACGCCTGTTTCATCCAGTCGATCGAGGACGACCTGGTCGGCGAGAGCGGGATCATGGATTTGTGGGTGCGCGAGGCGCGCCTCTTCAAGTACGGCTCGGGCACGGGCTCCAACTTCTCCAAACTGCGCGCCGAGAACGAGAAGCTCTCCGGCGGCGGCAAGTCCTCGGGGCTGATGAGCTTCCTCAAGATCGGCGACCGCGCCGCCGGCGCCATCAAGTCGGGCGGCACCACGCGCCGCGCCGCCAAGATGGTGGTGGTCGACATCGACCACCCCGACATCGAGGCCTACATCGACTGGAAGGTGAAGGAGGAGCAGAAGGTCGCAGCCCTCGTCACCGGCTCCAAGATCTGCCAGCGGCGGCTCAAGGCCATCATGAAGGCCTGCGTCAACTGCGAGGCGGAGGGCGAGGCCTGCTTCGATCCGGCCAAGAACCCCGCGCTCAAGCGCGCCATCAAGGAGGCGCGCCGCGACCTCGTTCCCGACAACTACGCGCGCCGCATCATCCAGTTCGCGCGCCAGGGCTACAAGGAGATCGAGTTCGCCGCCTACGACACCGATTGGGACAGCGAGGCCTACCTCACGGTCTCCGGCCAGAACTCCAACAACTCGGTTCGGGTCACCGACGAGTTCCTCACCGCGGTGGAGGAGGACAGGGACTGGGCGCTCACGGCGCGCCTGGGCGGCCGCACCGTCAAGACGCTCAAAGCCCGCGACCTCTGGGAGAAGATCGGCCACGCCGCCTGGGCCTTGGCCGATCCCGGCATCCAGTTCCACACCACCATCAACGACTGGCACACCTGCCCGAAATCAGGGCCGATCCGCGCGTCGAACCCGTGCTCGGAGTACATGTTCCTCGACGACACGGCCTGCAACCTGGCGTCGCTCAACCTGATGCGGTTCCGCGACGGGGAGAAGCGCTTCGACGTCGCCGCCTTCGAGCACGCCTGCCGGCTGTGGACCGTCGCGCTCGAGATCTCGGTGCTGATGGCGCAGTTCCCATCCAAGAAGATCGCCGAGCTCAGCTACCGCTACCGCACCCTGGGTCTCGGGTTCGCCAACATCGGCGGCTGCCTGATGGCATCCGGCATTCCCTATGACAGCGCCCAGGGCCGCGCCATCTGCGGCGCGCTGTCGGCCATCATGACGGGCACCGCCTACGCGACCTCCGCCGAGATGGCCAAGGAGCTGGGGTCATTCCCCGGCTACGACGCCAACGCCGCCGACATGCTGCGCGTCATCCGCAATCACCGCCGCGCGGCCTATGGGCTGGACGCGGGCTACGAGCGGCTGTCGACGCCGCCCGTGCCGCTGGATGCCTCCGCCTGCCCGGACGAGGCCCTCATCGGGGCGGCCAGGCGTGCCTGGGACCAGGCCATCGCGCTGGGCCAGGAGCACGGCTTCCGCAACGCGCAGTCCACCGTGATCGCCCCCACCGGCACCATCGGCCT
>VBAB01000764.1 GCA_005888525.1 Alphaproteobacteria bacterium | reverse complement strand
AATTTATCCATTGTCATTTTGACAGGAATCGCCGGGCAGTTCGGCCCCGAGGCCGCCATTGGCTACGCTATGGGAGCCCGGCTCGAATACATCATGCAGCCGATCGCTTTTGGCTTCGGTACCGCGATCGTAGCGATGGTGGGCATGAACTGGGGTGCTCGGCAGTACACCCGTGCGCGTCAGATCGCTTGGACGGGCGCTCTCACGATCGCAGCCGTATGCGGAGCGATTGGACTGATCGTCGCCGTACAACCGAGCCTTTGGTTGGGTCTATTCAGCAGCGACCCCGAAGTAGAGCGCATTGGCGCGCAGTATCTTCGGATTGTCGGACCGGCGTATCTGTGCTTCGGGCTGGGTCTCGGTTTGTTTTTCGTGAGTCAAGGCTTCGGCCGCGGCATCGCGGCGATGAACGCCAATGCCCTGCGCCTGATTGCGAGCGCAGGCGCAGGGCTCGCAGCCGTGTATTGGCTCGATCTCGGGGTTCCGGGCTTTTGCGCGGCCGTAGCCGCTGGCTTTGCCCTTTACGCTGCGCTGCTCGCGTACACGGTCCTTCGGGTCAGGGACCCCGAGCCGCTACCAGCACAAGCCGCATGATCTTGGTCTCTCGCCAAAGGACAAATCTCATGCGCGCTGTCATTTGCGTGCTGGCAGCGCTGCCGCTTGTCCTGATGGACACGACGCCAAGTCGGGCGCAGCCCATATGTCGGCCCACCCTAGCCTTCACCGATGCGCATTACACACCGATGAAGCTGCCGAAGCTCGAACGAACATGGACCGTAGCGTTCACCGTCGACGCGTCTCGCTGCGCGACGGATACGGGGAACTTCTCAATCGTCTTCACGGTTTGGAAGGAGAATGCGCCGGACACCGAGTATGTCGACACCTTCCAATGGGTTCCGGACCTCAATGTCATCTCCAAGGAATTCTGGGCCGATGAAGCGGTCGGTGCGTATCGCGTCAATGAGATTCACCCTTGCCCCTGCGCTGCCCCAAAAAGATGAGATGCCTGGCGCGCTCAATCCGCCCCATCCTGCTCGATGAGCGCGGGCAGTCGTGTCACCGAATCCATCAAAAGCGTCTGACACCGCTGATCGTACTTGCTCGTCATCGAAGCCGCGCTGCCCTTCGGGTCCGCGTTGATTTCCGTGACCATTTCCTGCATTGCCGCCAGTGACCATTCGACGGCCACATCTGCGTCAAGGCCGATCATCTCGGCAATGGCAATGGCTTGCGCCATCAAGGCTTTGCCCGCCATGTCGTGGCGCTGGACGCGAAAGATATCCAGCCGGGGAGACCTCCGGCACGAATGCAGAGCATGCGAAGTGGAGGGACCTCAGCTCAAGCGTGATCCGCGGGCAACGCCGACAGTTGAATCGGTCCGTCACCACTGGATCGGCGCTACGAATCGCGTCACGCGGATACGCTGGCGAGTTCTATGGAGGCCGCGACATGAATTCCCGCGCGCTGGTTGTTGCGGCGACGCTAATTTTTGCGCCGTCTGTGGCGAGCGCTGATGGCCTTCCTCCCCCGCCACCGCCCGCGGCGGAAGTCTATTGTTGTGAGCCGACTCTACCCCTCTGGACGGGTGTCTATCTAGGAACCAACATCGGCGGAGCGTGGAGCAAGCCGGACTGGCAGTTCCCGTTCGTTGAGGCCTTCAGCACTGCCCCTGGACAAAGCTTCTCCCCGTCGGCGAGTGGCTGGATTTGGGGCGGCCACGTAGGCCTCAATTACCAGATCCACCACTTTCTCATCGGCGCAGAAGCCTCATACGCGGGGAGCAGACTGAAGGACACTGTAACCGGCCCCTTCGCAGCTGCGCCGACAGATCAGTTCATCTTTGGAGCCACTGATCTCTTCACCGCCACTGGCCGCGTTGGCATCGTCGCGTTTCACAATCAGTTTCTTTTCTACGGCAAGGGGGGCTATGCCAACTCTCTGGTGGAGGTGAATGCCACGTCGTCAACCGGCGTGACGGCGCGGGCGAAACAACGCGAAAACGGCTGGGTCGTCGGAGGTGGAATCGAAAGCCGCATGGTGGGCAACATCCTTTTCGGACTGGAATACAATTACGTAAACCTACCTGGCGATCGCTTCACCGGCGTGACCGGCGGCACTGGACCAGCCGGGCCGTTCAATTTCGACATCAACAATCTGCAGATGCACACTGTCA
>VBAB01000209.1 GCA_005888525.1 Alphaproteobacteria bacterium | reverse complement strand
ACTTTTTGCATGGCCGACGAACCGAGAACCTTGTCTTGGAGCACCTACGCGCCATTCGCGCCGTAGTAGAGCAATCGCAAACCGAGTTGCGCGAGCTCAAGGTGCGCGTCGGACGCCTCGAGGTCGGCACGGCCCGCGCGTTGGCGCACATCCAGGTCACGCTGGCTGAGCATTCGGTCCGCTTCGACGGCACGGATGAGAGGCTCGACCGGATCGAGAAACGCCTCGGCCTGGTCGACGCCGAGGACTGACAACGGCGGACCGCATCGAGAAGCGCCTCGGCCTGGTCGACGCCGAGGCCTGACATCGACTGCCTCCGAGAAGAGCTGAAACTGGCGCTTTCGGCTGCAATCTGCGAAGATTGGGCGGTCAGAATCGAGGTGAGATCCATGCCCCGCCACAAGACCTACGTTCCGCACGGCGTCATCCCGGCCGTTCTGCTTCCCTTCGACGCCGATCTCGCCATCGACGAGGCAAGCTTCCGCAAGCACCTGCGCGACGTGGCTGCCACGGACCGCATCACCGGCCTAACCATCAACGCCCACTCCACCGAGGTCGCTTCCTGCACCTTCGAGGAGCAGCGCCGCGTTCTCGCCATCACGCAGGACGAGATCGGCGGCCGCCTGCCGATCGTCAATGGCGTGTGGGCCGACGGCAGCCTGGAGGCTGCGCGCATCGCCCGCATGGCGGCCGACGGCGGCTCCTCCGCCCTGCTGGTGTTCCCGCCGGCGCCCTTCACGCTCGGTCAGTCGCCGCAGATGGCGATCGCGCATTTCAGGCGCATCGCGGACGTCACCGACTTGCCGATCATCGTCTTCCAGTATCCGCTCAGCACCGGCCAGGGGTATCCGAAGGATACGCTGCTGAAGCTCATCGACGAGGTGCCGTCCATCCGCGCCATCAAGGATTGGATCGGCAACGTCCCGCATCACGAATGGCACGTGCGCACGCTGCAGAGCCTGCCGCGGCCCGTGAACGTGCTCTCGACCCACAGCGCCTGGCTGCTCTCCTCCCTTGTGCTCGGCTGCAACGGCCTGCTCTCGGGCAGCGGCAGCGTCATCCCCGACCTGCAATCGCAGCTGTTCGGGGCGGTGCGGAACAACGACCTCGCCGAGGCGCGCGCCTTGAACGACCGTATCGAGCCGCTGATGCGGGTGTTCTACGCCGACCCGTTCGTCGACATGCACAACCGCATGAAGGAGGCGCTGGTGCTGCTCGGCCGCCTACCGCGCGCCTACGTGCGCCCGCCGCTGGTCAAGATCGGCCGGCCCGAGATCGCCCGCATCCGCGATGGCCTGATTGCCGCCGGCCTGCTCGGCAAGGATGCCGCGCGCGACGCGGCTTAGAAGGAGCAGGGGTCATGCCTGCCGGCATCCTCGCCGTGTTCAACGATTGCGCGCCCGAGGGCTTCGAGCATTTCGAGCGCTGGTACATCCGCGAGCATCTGCAGGAGCGCGTCGGTGTGCCGGGCTTCCGCTTCGGCCGACGCTACGAGCTGGTGTCGGGCGGCGACCGGCGCTTCTTCGCCTTCTACGAGGTGGAAACCCCGGCCGTGCTGGCCTCGCCCGCGTATCTCGAGCGCCTGAACGCGCCCACGCCATGGACGAAGGAGACCATGAGGATCGCGTTTCGCAACTCGGTGCGCACCGTGTGCGACCTGCACTGTGCGGCGGGTGATCTGATTGGCTCGCACGCGGCGGTCCTGCGGGCCGACGGTGCCATGGCCCCGACCCCCGAAGCCGGCGAGCTGGCTCGCAGGATGGCCGGCGAGCCCGGCATCGCCCGGGTGCAGGTGTGGACCGCGTCTGCCAGGCAAACGCCGTCCGACACCGCCGAGATGAAGAGCCGCGCCAAGGACCAGCTCGCCGCGGGCGCTTTCGTCGTCGAATGCGTGCGCCGCGAGGATGCGGAGCGAGTCGCGAGCCAGCTGCGCAGTGCCCTGCCGTCAGCCCTCGGCGTCTCGGGTGCCAGCGCGGTTGGAGTCTATGCGCTGCTGTGCGTCTATGCGGGCGCCGGATCGTTGACCACGGCCTGAGCCGCCACCGCAGTCCTGAGCCTGCATGCCCTCGGACTTTGTTCTGAGGGTCGAAGGGCGGGCCGCCCACGCATCGCCGTGGTTCGACAAGCTCACCACTCGGGTGGCAGTCCCTCGCCGCAAGCGCCACCATCGTGCTGAGCTCGTCGAAGCACCGCCGCCCGCGTTATCGGTGCCGTCGGCGGTACCAGAGGGCCATCACTTCCATGGCGAGGAACGCGACGAGGCCGGCGCCCAGCATGACGGCCTCGCCGACACCATAGCCGTAGCGCTCCACGACGAGGGCAAAGGCGGCCGGCGACAGGGCGGCCAGCAGCAGGTAGGGCGTGGCCAGGATGCCCAGCACCGCGCCGTAGCCCTTGGCGCCGAACAGCGCCAGCGGCACCGCACCGCGCACGATGGTGACGAGGCCGTTCGACACCCCGAACAGCAGCGTGAAGGCGAGCGCCGTCCAGAAGGTGGCCCCCCCCAGCATCAGCACCAGAAACGACAGCGGCAGAAAGGCGATGGACACGCGCCCAACTGAGATCGGGTGCCACTTGCGGGCCAGCGTGAGATCCCAGATGCGCCCTGCGACCTGGGCGAAGCCTTTGAGGGAGGCGAGGAGCACCGCGGTCGCGAGTGCCAGCCCGGTCGCCTCCAAGATCGGCACGAGGTGCACCGCCATCGCACCGAACACCACGGCGGTCGTGGCGCCGATCAACCCGAACAGCACCATGCCGATGGTGCGGGCCGTGCCCTCGAGCGGGGGATCGGCAGGCTTGGCTCCAGCATCGGTTGCGGCTTGCGCAGGCCCCTCCTGGTCCCGTCGTGCCAGCCCGAACCAATGCAACGGCATGCAAACGACCAAATTGACGGCGGCGAACACGAGCAGCGTCGTGCGCCAGCCGACGCTGGCGTTGAGCGCATAGCCGATGGGCCAGAACACGGTCGAGGCGAACCCGCCGAACAGCGTCAGATAGGAGATGGCGCGGCGCCCGCGCGTGGGCGTCACCTGTACGAGCGCAGCGAACGCGGCGTCGTATAGCGTCATCCGCATCGCGAGCCCGAGGAAGGCCCACGCGCCCAAGTAGGCGTAGGGGTGCGTCACCTGGGCGAGCGTCACGAGACCGACGGCAGTCAGGATGGAGCCCACCGACATGACCAGCCGGCTGCCAATGCGATCGAGCAGGCGGCCGATGGTGGTCGAGACGGCGCTGGACACCAGCAGCGCAATGGTCAGCCCACCAAACACCAGGCTCTGGCTCCACCCGGTGTCGGCGGCGATCGGTTTGCCGAGTACGCCCAGGGCATAAAGCGTGGTGCCCCAAGCGATGATCTGCGTGAACCCCAGCGCCACGACAGCATGCGTGGCCGGGTCGCGGGCAAAAGTGCTCCACGCGGAGGGAGCGCCAATCTGTGCTGGTTTCTGCATTTCCCACTCTGTTCCTAGAGCGAGATCGTTCCTGATGGAAGCAGTGTCGTGTCGAAGACGCGCCCCAGGCACGATTGCCGGGCACCCTGACCCGACATTATCCGCGGCGCTTGGCCGTGAACGTCCCCGTGCAGTTGCCCCCGTCCGCCTGGAATGTACCGGAACCCGAGGCGCCACTGAGCTTGCCGGTGTAGTTCAAGTCTCTTCGCCCGGTATTCAGGGACCGACCCAGCAGCTTGAACTCGCCTGACGGCGAGACGGTCCCGAACCCTTGCGCAAACGTGCCGTTTTCAATGGTCACGCCGAAAACGTGAGACTGGGTGGCGCAGTTGGTGCCAACCCGCGTTATCTCCCAGACGCCGTCGAACGCGGCTGTCCCCAGCGAGGCTTCCCGCCGTCGGCGTTCTTGCTCGGCAAGCTCGGCTTTGCGACGGGTCTCGGCTTGCGCCCTGGCTGCCTCCTCTTCGTCGGCCTTCCTCTTTGCCGCGGCGGCTTCCGCCTGCCGTCGCGCTTCCTGCTCGCCAAGCTCGGCCTTGCGACGGGCCTCGGCTTGGACCCTGGCTGCCTCCTCTTCGTCGGCCTTCCTCTTTGCCGCGGCGGCTTCCGCCTGCCGTCGCGCTTCCTGCTCGCCAAGCTCGGTCTTGGCCGCAGCAGGCGCCGCGTCCTTGGCTTGCTTGCCGATCTCTGCAACCGGCGGGACAGGTCCCTTGGCCGACCAACGAGAGAATTCGTAACCGCCATAGGCGCCGGCCAATACCACCAGGAGTGCGACGATGGCGAGCGACCACCTTCCGGCCATGCCGGCGGCGGGCGCTTCGACGCGTGATTGAGATTTGGGTTGCGACCTGGGCTTCGACTTTGGCGCGACCTTCGGCGGCGGGGTCGCCGCAAACAGCATTGGCCGCAGCTGGGCCACGGATTGGGGCCGTTCCGCGTACTTGACCTTGAGGCAGGCATCTATGGCGGCCAGGAAGCCCGGTCGGTACCTGCCCTTGGCGGCCTCAGCGGCCGGCGGAGTGCGATCGTCGCTCACGCGCAGCGTGGCTTCCTCCGGAATTCGGCCCGTCACCGCGCGGTAAAGCGTGCCGCCGAGCGCGTAGAAGTCCGACCAGGGTCCTTGCAGGCGGCTATCGGTGGCATACTGCTCTTGCGGGGAGTAGCCGGCCTTGACGATGCCGGTCAGCGCATGGCTCCTCTCGGCGACCGCGCGCCGCGCCGCGCCGAAATCGAGCAGCACGGGCGTGCCATCGGGGCGGATGATGACGTTGTCGGGCGCGATATCGCGATGCAGGAAGTTCGCGGCGTGCATCATCTGCAGGGCATCGAGCAGCGGGGCGACGATGGCATCGAGCTCGTCTTGCGTCGGCGGCCTGCCCAAACCCTTCAGCCAATCCTCGAAGCTCTGACCCTGCTCGAAGCGCATCACCATGTAGGCGGTGGAGTTCGCCTCGTACACGCGCGAAACCCGCACGATGCTCGGGTGCTCGAAGCGCGCCAGCGTGCGCGCCTCTTGCAGGAAGCTGGCGCGGCCCCAGTCGAACGTTTCCTTGTGGCGGTCGGACTTGGGCTTCACGCTCATGGTGGCGTCGCGGTCGCCGAAGTCGTGGGGGTAGTACTCCTTGATGGCGACTTTGGCGTGTAGTCTGATGTCCTCCGCCTCATACGTGATGCCGAATCCGCCCGAGCCGACCACACGCACGATGCGGTAGCTGCCATCGAGAACGGTATTGACCGGCAACACCACGCGGTCGTCCAAGACCTTCTCCAATCGAACGAGCCCAGTCGGCGATAGGCAGCACCTACCGACAAGATTGCGCCGCTCCGCTCCGGTAGTGCTAGACCCTCCGCCTTTATGCCACGACCGTCATTGGTCTGCTGTTCCGCGAGAAACAGCACTGGTTGATAGAAAATCAAGCCATTTCAATTGCGCTCGCGCCTGAACACGGCGATCGCCTCCACGTGCGCCGAGAACAGGAACTGGTCGATCGGTGTGACGCTTTCAAGGACGTAGCCGCCGTCGAGCAGAATGCGCGCGTCTCGCGCCAGCGTGCCCGGATTGCAGGACACGCAGATCGCGACCGGTACGTGCGAGCGTGCCAGCTGCTGGGCCTGGGCCTCGGCCCCCGAGCGTGCGGGATCGAGCACGACGGCGTCGAACCCCTCGAGCTCTCTCGGCGACAGCGGTATGCGGAAGAGGTCGCGCACCTTGGTCTCGATGGGCTTGAGCCCTTGAGCGTGCCGTGCGGCCGCCGCGAGGGCTGCGACCGCTTCCTCGTTGTCGTCGACCGCAAGGGTGCGCGCGCGCCGCGCCAGTGGGAACGTGAAGGTGCCGATGCCGCAGAACAGGTCGGCGACGCGCTTGGCCTTCGCGGCGGCGGTGACGACAAGCTGGACCATCTCCGCTTCCGCCTCCGCCACAGCCTGCACGAAGCCTCCCGGCGGCGGCTCGACGCCGGCGCCTCCCATGGTGAGCGCCGGCCGCGCACGCTCGATGATGGTCTCGCCGTCGATGCAGATGCGGGCGATGCCGTGGCCGGCCGCGAGCCGCGCCAGCTCGGCGGAGGCTCGTGCGTCGGGGCGCGCGCCGGCGCCGTTGGCGGTCACATCCAGGCCAGCGGGCGTAGTCAGCACCGTCAGCCGGATTTCTCGCCCGGCAAGCTGGGTCGCGATCGCGCGCAGTCCGGCGAGCCGGGAGACGATGGCGGGCTGCAATACCGGACACTCCTCGACCACGAACAACTCGTCGCTGCGGCGGCGATGGTATCCGAGGACGATTCCCCCACGCTCTCGCCTGGCTTTGAGCACCGCGCGCCGTCGCGAGCCCGGCGCAACCCGGCGCAGCGGCGCGACCCCCACGTCGAGGCCGTGCTGGCGCAGCGCCTCGACGACGATGCCGCGCTTCCAGCTCTCATAGAGCGGCTCGCTCATGTGCTGGGCGACGCAGCCGCCACAAGTGCCGAAGTGCCGACACGGCGGCTCCCGGCGCTCGGGATTTGGCGCGGACAAGAGCTCAGGAAATCCGGGGCCGCTAACGCGAACGCGCTCACCCGGCAGCGCGAAGGGGACGTACCTTGGCCCGTCCGCCGTGTCGGCAATTCCATCGCCCTGTGCACCAAGCCTGGCGATGTCGACCTCCTGGGCTCTAGTTGTCACGAACCGCCCCCAGCAGGAACTCGTGGTTGCCGGAGCCCCCGGCGATGGGCGAGGGGATGACATCGAGCACGCGCCATCCGGGCTGCGCGGCTACCCAGGCACGCACGAGCTCCACAGCACGCCGGCGCGCGGCCGGATCGCGCACGATGCCGCGTTTTCCTACGGCCGCCCTCCCCGCCTCGAACTGCGGCTTGACCAGCGCGACCAGCCAGGCCCCGGCGCGAGCGAACGTGAACGGCACCGCCAGCACCTTGGTCAAGGATATGAAGCTCACGTCGGCGACGATGGCACCGACGGCCTCCGGCACGAGCGTGTCGTCGAGATGGCGCGCGTCGTGGGCCTCGAGCGAGACGACCCTGGCATCATTTGCCAAGCGCGGGTGCAGCTGGCCGTGGCCTACGTCGACCGCATAAATCCGCGCCGCACCCCTGGCGAGGAGCGTTTGCGTGAACCCGCCGGTCGATGCACCCACGTCCAACGCCACGACATCGGCCACGGGAAAGCGGAAGTGGTCGAGGGCGGCGATCAGTTTCAAAGCTCCCCGAGAGACGTGGTCCCCCGCGGCCAACGACAGGTGGATCGCGGCGCAAGCAGCCACGCCGGCGCTCGGCCGCTGCTCGACCACGCCCGCGATGTCGACAAGGCCGCGGCGAATGAGGTCCTGGGCCCGCGCGCGCGTTGGCGCAAGGCCCAGCTCGACCATGCGAACATCGAGGCGCGCCAGGCGCTTACGATCCGGTTCGCGTTGCATCGCTCACGGACATTTGATCCTCGTTCAGCATACTGGCCGGCATCCGCCAAACCCGGTCAGACGTAACCGTAGCATTGACCGGCTCTGGCTGCCTCGTCATACCGGGCACACAGCGGCCAGTGTACGATCGTGCCACACGACACGCGATTATCCCGACAACCGCCCACGGAGGACGTCCATGAACCGGAGAGATACCCTGAAATTCCTGGCTGGCGCCACGGCCTTCGCCGGTACGGCCGGCATGCTGGGACGCGGCATCGCCTTCGCCCAAGCAAAGCCGTTCACGTTGCCGCCGCTCGGCTACGCCAACGAGGCGCTCGAGCCGCACATCGACGCGAAGACCATGCAGATCCACCACGACAACCACCACGCCGCCTACGTCAACAACCTGAACAACAATGTCGACAAGTGGCCGGAGATGGCCACCAAGCCGGTCGACGAGATCCTTTCCAATCTTGCGGCCGTACCGGAAGGCGTGCGCGGCCTCGTGCGCAACAATCTCGGCGGCCACTGGAACCACACGTTCTTCTGGGAGCTGATGACGCCGGGTGGCGCCAAGGCACCTGCCGGCGACCTCAAGAGCGCCATCGACGGGGCGTTCGGCGACTTCGACAAGATGAAGGCCGCCGTCAAGTCGGCGGGATTGGGCCGATTCGGCTCCGGCTGGGCCTGGCTCGTCGTCGGCAAGGACAAGAAGCTCGCCGTGATCAGCAGCGCCAACCAGGACTCGCCGCAAATGGAGGGCGCCAAGGGAGTCATCGGCGTCGACGTGTGGGAGCACGCCTATTACCTCAAGCACCAGTACAAGCGCGGTGATTACATCGACACGTGGTGGAACGTCGTGAACTGGGACAAGGCGGCCGACAACTTCAAGAAGGCGACGGCCTAGAGCTCCGACTCTGACGGTTGATACCCAGCTTGTCATGGTCGGGCTTGTCCCGACCATCCAGCCATCCGCCAGCTCCAGCGCTTGCCGAGAGGTGGGTCCTCGGGACAAGCCTGAGGATGACACCGGTATCGTCCGTTGGTGCCAGAACACTAGTTTAGAGCGCCATTCCGGGCACGAGGCTGCACGAGGCCGGGATGACGCTTCGCCGCTCACCCCTCGCGCAGCTTGAACCGCTGGATCTTGCCCGTGGCCGTCTTCGGCAGGCCGTCGACGAAGGCGATCCAGCGGGGGTATTTCCACACGCCGGCCTTGGCCTTGACGTGCTCGCGCAGCTGCTCGTCGAGGCCGTTGGCGGCGCTTCTGCCCGGCTTCAGCACGATGAACGCCTTGGGCTTGAGGAGACCGTCGGCGTCCTCCTTCGGCACCACGGCCGCCTCGAGCACGGCGTC
>VBAB01000763.1 GCA_005888525.1 Alphaproteobacteria bacterium | reverse complement strand
TTCTTTTGCGTGCATCTCGAGCCCCAGGTCGGCCGGTGATCCGACCAAGCCGTCCTCCCGGAGCCGCCGTCGCTCGCTCACCCCGGCTGGCGAGCGATGGCGGCGGAGGGGGGATGGCGGGCCATCCTCCTGGTGAGTCAGAGCGAGCCTCATGGTGGCGCCTGGTGCGTATTGACCCTCACGTCCACAGTGCCGATCCGGTAGCTGCAGAACATCACCTCGAACACGCCATCGCAAGCGGTCGGGCGTAGTCCCACGGGATGGCCAACGAACGCGAAGCTGATGAACAGCCTGCGGTTACCCAGGCTGATGCACCCGCCCTCGCTCACGCGCCGCACCAGGCAGTCCGCGTCGTAGACGATGGCAGGCAGCCGCTCGGGCAAGCTCCGCTCGGCTTTGCGATAACGGCAAGCCGGCACTACATCGCCGATGCCTTGATGCGGGCGCTCGTGGTTGTAGAGCGGCAACCAGGCGTCGAAGCGCCGTTGCACGGCGGCAAGATCGGCAAACGCCACGCCCGCGATCACCTCCCGCTTGAGCGTGCCGTTGAAGCGCTCGTTCTTGCCCTGCGTCTGCGGGTGAAACGGCCGGCCGTGAATGGGCTCGATCCCTAGCCGCATCAACCAGGCCGTCAGCTTGGTGTGGCGATGCGCGAAATCCTTGCCCCACGGCGGCCCGTTGTCCATCAGCATCCGGTCGGGCAGGCCGTAGCGACGGAATGCCGATGTCAGTGCCGCCACCACGCTGCTGCGACGCTCGTCGGCGCAGGCCGCAAGAACGACGCCGTAGCGCGAATGATCGTCCACCACCGTCAACGGGTGGCAGCGCCCACCCCCTGCAAGCGCAAAATGGCCCTTGAAATCCATCTGCCACAGCTCGTTCGGCGCTGCCTTCTCGAAGCGCTGATAGGGCCGCCGCTTCTCCGACTCCTCGGCCGCAATCAGACCGTGCCGATGCAAGATGCCCGTAATCGTGCTCGGCTGCGGCGCAACTACGCCACGCAGCCGCAACGCGTGATGGATCTTGCGTCCGCCCCACGTCGGATGCTCGCTCCGCACCCTCAGAACCGCTGCCTCCAGATCGGCTGGCGTCGCCGCAGGCGAG
>VBAB01000762.1 GCA_005888525.1 Alphaproteobacteria bacterium | reverse complement strand
CGCGTGCGTAGGTGTCGCGTGCGTAGGTGTCAGACCCTCCGGGTCTGACACCATCACTCCACCGTCAACCGTCGCGTAACGGTGTCAGACCCAGAGGGTCTGACACCTCCGGCTGCTCCGGCTTAACCGAGATCGGTGTAATCCTCGGCCTTTCAGCGTGTGCCACACTGCCCTCACTCCGGTCCACAAAGGAGCTGGTCGCAAACGCGTTGCGATCGATCCGCCGGAGGTAGTCGTGCAAGGTGCCCGGTTCGACCCCGTGCACCGGAGCTATGGTGATCGGATCGGTCAAGCAGCTTCCAGCGCGATGATGGGGCGTCAGGGCCGGAAAGCCTAGGCGCCATACAAATGAACGGTCCGTCGGCAAGACGCCCCGCTCCTTTCTTGTAACTGAGACTCGCGGACAGCGAGTGGCAGCCAATACGCATTTCCACAGGCGGATGACCGCGACCCCCTAACTGACACCTGCCGCGCAGGTGGCAGGCCATCGGCGTTGGCTGAGGCACTGTACGCGCAGCGCAGGTTGGGTCGAGCGAAGCGCTGACCCAACGCTCCCTAGCTTGCGACTTTGTGTTGCGTCATCGCTGACGCTCGACGCAACCTACGCGGCCCTACGCCGGGCAGGTCTCGACATTGCCGGAAAGGCGGTCCATAGCACCGGCCCAACCGAGCAAGCGGCACACGGGTCCGATCATGGTCAGCAAAGGCGCGAAGCCGAGAACACCGAACGCGGCTGCGCGAGCCAAGCCCAAGCTCGATGCCAAAACGGCAAAGCGCCGGCCGGCCGCAAAGAACCCGTTGCTGGAAGCCTGGACCACGCCGTTCCAGATGCCGCCGTTCGATCGCATCGAGATCGAGCACTTCGTGCCGGCTTTCGATAAGGGCTTTGCCGCCAACCGCAAGGAGATCGCGGCCATTGCCGGCAACGCGGCGGCGCCGACGTTCGCCAACACCATCGATGCGCTGGAACGCTCTGGCGATGCCCTCGACCGCGCTTCCGCCGTGTTCTTCAACCTCGCCGGCACCGACACCAACGCGGAGATCCAGGCCATCGAGCGGGCGCTGGCGCCGCGCTTCGCCAAGCACGGCATGCGCATCTACCAGGACGAGACGCTGTTCGCACGCGTCGACGCCCTGTTCAAGAAGCGCAAGAAGCTGCGCCTGAGCGAGGAGCAGGAGCGCGTGCTGGAGCGCTATCATCGCGCCTTCGTCAAGTCCGGCGCCGGGCTGGAGCCAAAGGCCAAGAAGCGGCTGACGGCGATTGCCGCGCGCATGTCGGTGCTCGGCACGCATTTCAGCCAGAACCTGCTGGCCGACGAGCAGGCCTTCGTGCTGGTGCTGGAGAGCGAGGCCGACCTCGCCGGGTTGCCTGACGCGGTGCGGGAAGCGGCAGCGCAGACTGCGAGCGAGCGCGGCCATAAGGGCAAGCACGCCATCACGCTGTCGCGCTCAAGCATCGAGCCGTTCCTGCAGTATTCGGCCCGGCGCGATTTGCGCGAGAAGGCGTTCAACGCCTGGATCATGCGCGGCGCCAACGGCGGCAAGACCGACAACCGCAAGATCGTGGCCGAGATCCTGGGTCTCAGGGCCGAGCGGGCGCGGCTGCTGGGCTTCAAGACGGCGGCAGATTCTGCGCTCGAGTTCTCCATGGCGAAGACGCCGCAGGCCGTGCAGGCCATGGCCGAACTCGTGGAATAGCGTGAAGCGGGACGGCCGTCACGTCGGCCTGTTCCTCGGCGACTACTTCGCCCGGCCCTCGAAGCACTCGGGCGCCTGGATGTCGGGCTGGCGCAAGCAGGAGAAGCTCAGCGGCGACATCACGCCCATCGTCGTCAACGTCATGAACTTCGCCAAGGGCGCGCCCGGCGAGCCGACGCTGCTGAGCCTCGACGATGCGCGCACGCTGTTCCACGAGTTCGGCCATGGCCTGCACGGCCTGCTGTCGAACGTGACGTACCCCTCCGTTTCCGGCACCAGCGTGGAGAAGGAT
>VBAB01000761.1 GCA_005888525.1 Alphaproteobacteria bacterium | reverse complement strand
GGCTTCCGAGCCTTGACGTTGCAGGGGAAAGCAGAGATAAGGCGGCCCATGCAAGCCACGCGCACACCGCCCGTAAATATTCTGTGCGGCATTATTGCAACGACCCCGGACTAGATCCGGGGCAAGGCTGGCGCGCGGCCGCTCCTGTGCCCGATGAGAGGTGACGAGCACGCCCCGCCAGCGGGCCGCTAGCGGCAGGGGTGACATGACGCTCACGCTCTACAACACGCTGACGCGCCGGAAAGAGCCGTTCCGGCCCATCGATCCGGCCAACGTGCGTATGTACGTGTGCGGACCGACGGTCTACGATTTCGCCCACATCGGCAACGCGCGGCCCATCATCGTGTTCGACGTGCTGTTCCGGGTGTTGCGGCACATCTATGGGCCCGAGCACGTCACCTACGCCCGCAACATCACCGACGTCGACGACAAGATCAATGCGCGGGCCGTGGAGCGCTACCCTGAGCTGCCGCCGACGGATGCCATCCGCAAGCTGACGCTGGAGACGACGGAGCAGTTCCACAAGGATATCGCCGCGCTCGGCGTGCTGCCGCCGACGGTGGAGCCGCGGGCGACGCAGTCGATTGCGGAGATGCGCAGCCTGATCGAATTGCTTGTTGCCAAGGGCCACGCCTACGTGGCCGAGAGCCACGTCCTGTTCGACGTGCCGACCATGCCGGACTACGGCCACCTCGCCAATCGCTCGCTGGAGGAGATGGAGGCCGGCGCCCGCGTCGACGTCGCGCCCTACAAGAAGGGGCCGATGGACTTCGTGCTGTGGAAGCCCTCCAAAGCAGGCGAGCCGGCGTGGCCGTCGCCGTGCGGGATTGCGGCAGCGGGCCGGCCGGGCTGGCACATCGAGTGCTCGGCCATGGCGGACCGGTGGCTGTGGGAGGAGGCCAAGGCGAAGCTGTCGGCGGCGGGGCTGGCCCAGCCGCACGTCTTCGACATCCACGGCGGCGGCATCGACCTCGTCTTCCCGCACCACGAGAACGAGGTGGCGCAATCGCGCTGCGGGCACGGCACGGCGGTGATGGCCAACTATTGGATGCACAACGGCTTCCTGCAGGTCGAGGGCGAGAAGATGTCCAAGTCCCTCGGCAATTTCGTGACGATCAACGAGCTGCTGCAGCAGTGGCCGGGCGAGGCATGCAAACTGGCCATGCTATCCAGCCAGTATCGGCAACCGATGAATTTCAGCGAGAAGGGGTTGCAGGAAGCGCGTCGTACGCTCGACCATTGGTACGAGCTGACATCCGATACAGCCGAAGGTGCGCCGCTGTGCGCCGACGTGCTCGACGCTCTCGGAGATGATCTCAACACGCCCCAGGCGATCGCGGCATTGCATGCTTTGCGTTCTGAAGCAGCAGGGGGGGCGAAGCCTGCTGCAGCCTGCCTGAAAGCGTCGGCTCGGTTGATGGGGCTCCTACAGTCGACTTCCGCGGAGTGGAAGGCTTGGCGACCCGCGACGCTTGCGGTCGACGAGAAGAGGATCGAGGCGTTGATTGCTGCCCGCAATGCGGCACGCAAAGCGAGGGACTTCAAGGAGGCCGATCGCATCCGCGACGAGCTGACGGCCATAGGTATCCAGCTCAAGGACGCCAAGGATCCCGGCACTGGCGAGATCGTCACGACGTGGGAGATAAAGCGATGAGCCTCCGGGAGCACGACGCGTCTCCGCGCGCCAAGCGCGCCCGTTCGCGGCGCAAGGGCGGTTCCGCTCCCCGCGCGGCGCCTGGGGAGCACGCTAGGTCGCTTTGGGCCAAGGCGCAGGCCGCCTCGCAGTCGGCACAGGTGCTTCTCGACAGGGCAGATACCGACGGCGCCGTCAATCGCGCCTACTACGCAGTGTTCGGTGCGGCGCGCGCGGCTTTGGCGGCCGTTCGCTCCAGCCTCGCCACGTCCAAGCGACACGGCACGATCTACCGCCGCTTCGAGACGCATCTTGTCCAGGA
>VBAB01000760.1 GCA_005888525.1 Alphaproteobacteria bacterium | reverse complement strand
ACGTCGTCGGTGCGGGCCATGACGTAGGCATAGCCGTCCGCATCGATGTAGCCGGCATCCGAGGTCGTGTAGTAGCCCGGGAAATCGGCCAGGTAGCTCGCCCGAAAGCGCTCGTCGTTGCCCCACAGCGTCGGCAGGCACGAGGGCGGCAGCGGCAACTTGACGGC
Organism: Alphaproteobacteria bacterium; assembly: GCA_005888525.1. Lineage (GTDB taxonomy): Bacteria > Pseudomonadota > Alphaproteobacteria > Rhizobiales > Hyphomicrobiaceae > AWTP1-13. Next base: position 4,773 of record VBAB01000760.1, on the reverse strand, counting down.
GAGCGTGCCGGTCTCGCCGGGCTTCACCGGCTTACCCGAGACATCGAGCGCGGCGAGATCGTAGCCGGGCATCGGCACGGTCGGCGAGCCGTACTTGACGGGCAGCGCGCCGAGCCCGACCGGATTGCCGCAGATCGGCCAGCCCGTCTCCGTCTGCCACCAATGGTCGTAGACGGGCACCTTCAGGTTGGCCTCGGCCCACTTGATGGTCTCGGGGTCGGCGCGCTCGCCGGCCAGGAACAGCGTGCGGAAAGCGCGCAGATCGTAACGGCCGATGTGCTCGCCCTTGGGGTCCTCTTTCTTGATGGCGCGGAAGGCGGTCGGCGCCGTGAACATGGCGGCGACGCTATGCTCGGCGATGACGCGCCAGAACGTGCCGGCGTCGGGCGTGCCGACCGGCTTGCCCTCGAACAGCATCGTGGTGCAGCCATGCAGCAGCGGCGCGTAGCAGATGTAGGAGTGACCCACCACCCAGCCCACGTCGGAGGCCGCCCAGAAGGTCTCGCCGGGCTCCACGCCGTAGTGGTTCTTCATGGTCCACTTCAGCGCCACCATGTGCCCGCCGTTGTCGCGGATCACGCCCTTGGGCTCACCGGTGGTGCCTGACGTGTAGAGGATATAGAGCGGGTCGGTGGCGAGGACCGAGACGCACCCCGCCTTGCGGCCGCGCGCCTTGGCGTCGGCGATTGCCCGCTCCCAATCATGGTCGCGTCCGGGCGTCATCGCGGCTTGCGACATCGGTCGCTGCAACATGAGGACCGACTGCGGCTTGTGGCTGGCGAGCTCGATGGCCGCATCGAGCAGCGGCTTGTAGTGCACGACGCGGCCGGGCTCGATGCCGCAGGAGGCGGACAGGATGGCGACAGGCTTGGAATCGTCGATGCGCGTTGCCAGCTCGGGTGCGGCGAACCCGCCGAAAACCACGGAATGGATGGCGCCGATGCGCGCGCAGGCGAGCATGGCTATCACCGCCTCGGGCACCATCGGCATGTAGATGATGACGCGGTCGCCCTTCTCCACGCCCAGGTCCTGCAGCACGCCGCCGAGCGTGGCCACCTCGTCGCGCAGCTCGGCGTAGGTGTAGGCCCGCGTCGTCTTGGTGACGGGACTGTCGTAGATCAGCGCCTTCTGCTGGGCGCGCCCACGCTCCACGTGCCGGTCGAGGCAATTCCAGGCCGTGTTGCACTCCGCGCCTGTGAACCAGCGGCCGTATTGGCCGGCGTAGGGGTCGAACACCTTGTCCCAGGGCTTGTACCAATCGATATCGCGTGCAGCCTCGGCCCAGAAGGCCTGCGGGTCGCGCTTCCAGGCGGCGTAGACCTCGTGATAGCGGCTCGACACGGGCTTCCTCCCGACTTCCGGGCCGGCGATGGCCCACGCAGACCGTTGTTTGGCGAATAGTGCCGAGCGGGCGCACGAATGCAAGGCCGCTTTCGCTAGGGCGCGTGTGTGACCCAGCGCCCGTCGGCGACGAGGGAGAGCTGGCTCACGTCCTTGCGGTAGAGATAGACCCACGCCTTGATCTCTTCCCCTGAGTCCAGGCGAACGGGCCGCTCGAGACGAGTGTACTCGCCGGACTCGCGGCTTCCCGGCGCAATGCCCTCGTAGGCGTCGAGCCATGCCAACGCGCGGGCCGGACTCGCCATGCACCCGCTGCTCGGGGTCGGTCGTCTCAGACACGCCCGGATACCAGCTCACGCGATAAAGCCTGCCCTGGATCGTGGCCGGACCGATCAGCCGCGCCTCGGCGCGCAGCCGCTCGCCCATGCGATGGTGGGCCGTCGACATCAGCGAGCCGTAGACGAAGAGCTGGGCGTTCATGGCGTTGTCATACCGGGGCTTGTCCCCGGTATCTAGCTCTCTGCGGGCGCTAGCGCATGCGGCGCGATGGATCCCGGTGACAAGCACCGGGATGACAACTGTATTTCAGAACGACACGCACGAGACGCCGTCGACGCGCATCACGCTGTCCTGTCCGTAGCGGCCCTTGTAGGCGGAGCGGATGGCCTCGATCTTGGGCTCGCTGTCGGTGGAGGGCCGGTACCAGATCTCGACGATGCGCGACTTCTCCTTGGCGCGACCGCTCACGCTGCTGCGCCATTGCCCATCGCCGGTCAGCACCATCAGCCCATCGGGAAAGCGGGGGCTGACCTCGGTGTCGAGGAACGCGCGCCATTCCGCGTCGCTCACCTCGCCCCCCTCCTTCCTGCCCATGCCGAACAGCAGCTCGAGGCGGGCGAGAGGCGTCGCGCCCGGCCGGCATGCCAAGCCGCCCGGGTCCGGCGTCGTCACCCGATAGGTCGTGACCGCGCCGGCGCCCAGACCCGCGAAGGCCAGAACGATCATCGGCAGTTTCACCTGTTGCAGCATCGCTGTCTCGTCACGGGGTGCGGTGGTGCATGCCTTGTCGCCGGCGTGTTAGCTTGCTGCTCCAGTCAAGCCCAAGGGAACACCGCGCCATGGCTCAATACAAGCTGCACTGTTTCTGCCAATCCGGAAACTCCTACAAGGCTGCGCTTTACCTTAATTGCGCCGGCCTGGATTGGGAGCCGGTGTTCGTCGACTTCTTCAAAGGGGCAACGCGCGAGCCCGAGTGGCGCCAGGGCGTCAACGAAATGGGCGAGGCACCGGTGCTGGAGACGCAGGGCAAGAAGCTAACCCAGTCGGGCGTGATCTTGACCTATCTGGCGCAGAAGAGCGGTAAATTCGCGCCTGCGAACGAGGATGCGAAACTCGAGGCGCTGCGCTGGATCCTGTTCGACAACCACAAGTTCACGAGCTATCTCGCCACCTACCGCTTCCTCAAAGCGTTCCTGCCGCAGGCTCCTGATCCCAACGTCGTGGCGTTCCTGAAGGGTCGCTTCGATGCTGCCGCCGCCGTCGTCGAGAAGCATCTGGCGGGCTCGAAGTTCATGGTCGGCGACACCCCGACGATCGCCGACTTCTCGGTGGCCGGCTACGTGTTCTATCCCGTCGAGGAGCACGGCTACGACTGGGCCAAGAGCCATCCCAACATCCATGCCTGGACCGAGCGGGTGCGCGCGCTGCCGGGCTGGAAGGACCCCTACGAGCTTATGCCGGGCGCACGCATCAAGCCGCTGCGCTGATGAGCGTCGACGCTAGGCCGAGGCTGCTCGCGATCGGCGGGCTCATCGCCATGGCGAGCGCCATCGGCATCGGCCGGTTTATCTATACGCCGATCCTGCCACCCATGGCCGAAGGGCTGCACCTGACGAAGGGCGCAGCGGGACTGATCGCCTCCGCCAATTTCCTGGGCTACCTCGCCGGCGCCGTGGCCGCCGCGTCGCCGCGCCTGCAGGGCAATCCGCGCGCCTGGCTGCTGGTTGCGTTGGCGGTCAGCGCCGCGACAACGGCGGCCATGGCTTGGCCTGATGGCATGAGCGCGTTTCTTGCGCTCCGCTTCATCGGCGGAGTGGCGAGCGCCTACGTGCTGGTGCTCGCCTCCTCCCTCGTGCTGGAGCGGCTCGCCGCGAGCGGGCATGGCGGGTTATCCGCAGTCCACTTCTCCGGCGTCGGCACCGGCATTGCGGTCTCGGCGCTGATGACCTGGGGGCTGGCGGTCGCGCAACTCGGCTGGCGCGCGATGTGGATCGGCGGCGGGGCACTGTCGCTTGCGGGCCTGGCCGCCGTGGCCGCGCTGGTTCCGGGACGGGACGCCGTGCGGCCGGCGGCGGCGAGTGCAGCGACCGGCCCCGGCGACGCGCGGCTGCGGCGGCTCACGATCGCCTACGGACTGTTCGGCTTCGGCTACGTCATTACGGTGACCTTCATCGTCGTCATCGTGCGCGGCTCGCCGCAGGCAGCGCCGATCGAGCCGGCGTTCTGGCTCGTGCTCGGCCTCGCGGCCATCCCCTCGGTCGCGCTCTGGGTTGCCGCCGCGCGGCGCTTCGGCGCGATGCAGGCATTCGCCGCGGCGGCGATCGTCGAGGCTGCCGGTGTATTCGCCAGCGTCGCCTGGCCCACAATCACCGGCCTGCTCGTTGCTTGCGCGCTGCTCGGTGCGACGTTCATGGGGCTGACCGCTCTCGGCCTGATCGCGGCGCGCGATTTGGCGCCGGGCAATCCAAGACGCTGGGTTGCGATCCTCACCTCGGCCTTCGGCCTCGGCCAGATCGTCGGGCCTATCGTGGCCGGCTACGGCTTCGACCTCACAGGCAGCTTCTTCCTGCCGTCCATGGCCGCCGTTGCGGCCCTGGTCGTCAGCGCCGTGCTGGTCAGCCGGGCGCAATAGCTCCCACGGCCAGAAGGTGTCTCAGCGGCGAGGCGGATATCGGAGTGGCGCATCCTCGGCCGGCACGATCATCTTGCCGATCGGCCAGAGCGCGATTCCAGCGAGCTTCAGGTGCGCCCAGGCAAAGGGAATGCCGATGATCGTCACGGCCAGGATAATGGCGGCGATCAGGTGTCCGAGCGCAAGCCACCAGCCCGCGAGCACGATCCACACGATGTTGCCGATCTCTCCGAGCGGTCCGGTGCCCACATCGGGGACGCCGGTATAGGCGGCGCGGGACACCGCCTTCTGGCCGAAGGGAAGCAGGGTGTAAACGGCGATATTGAATGCCGCCCGGGCCCAGGGGATGCCGATGATGGTGATCGCCATGATGACGGCTGCGATGCCCCAGCCGACGGCCATCCACAGTCCACCGAAGAGGAGCCACAAGAGGTTCAGCAAGATCGATACGGGTGACATGCGGTTCCTTTGCGAGTCGAGAGGAGGCTACTTCATCGACGCCGCCACCTCGACCCGCGTTG
>VBAB01000759.1:3001-3222 GCA_005888525.1 Alphaproteobacteria bacterium | reverse complement strand
TTCAGAAAAAAATCGATGTCGTTGCCTGCTACTCGCTGGTCGAGCGGCGTTGACAGCTTCTCGCCTGGGACCGCGGGCTTAACCAAGCGCGGCGTGACGATAATCACGAGATCAGTTTCGGACTTCAGGTAGGAGGCACTTCGAAACAACGTGCCGAGCACCGGCACTTGGCCGATCCATGGCAACTGCGCCTGGTCCGTGGTGTGCTTGTTATCGAGCAA
>VBAB01000759.1:0-2813 GCA_005888525.1 Alphaproteobacteria bacterium | reverse complement strand
CAAACCTCTTAAACTCGATCGTGATGGTGGCGGCACCCGCGATACCGGTCTGCGCCACCGGATAGGGAAACTCGCCGCCGGCCAAGAAGTTGGCCGTATCTCCGGACATGGTTACCAGATTTGGCTCTGCGAGCCGCCGTGCAAGCCCCCTCTTCTCGAGCGCCTGGATGATCAAATCGGCCCGGTTGCCGTTGGTCAAAAGATGCACCACGGCCTGCCCGAACGGCGTTGCCCCGGAGGGAATACCAGCCAATGCGAATAGGCCACTTGCAGCACCCGTGGCAGCTACGACCTTATTGTTGGCAACCGCCCAATTGACGCCGAGATCGCGCGCCGCCGTGCGGTCCACCTCGACGAAGCGAACCTCTAGCAGCACCTGCTGCGAGGCGCGGACGGTCATTGAGTTGCTGACCGCTTGCGGAGCAAACTGCTCGGCAATGGTTAGCGCTCGGGCCTGTGAGGGCGCATCAGGCACGCTACCGGAAAGCAGGATACGACCATTGGCGCTCGTTACTCGGATGCCGGCCAGATGGACATCGCCCTGCAAAGCCCGGCGCAAACCCGGTACGTCGAACCCGATCTCGACGTCTATTACGCCCATTAGGCGCTTTTCCTTGTCGAGCACCGTCACTCGGGTCTGCCCGACGCGCTTGCCAATAATATAGAGCGCTCGATCGGTGAGTGGCGTTACATCGGCAAATTCCGTGTTGGCGACCAGTGCGTCGCCGTAGGCCCGGCCAAACCGAACCGTCTCCGACTTGTTGATGGTGATCTTCAATCGCCAAATGCGGGTCGGATCATTTAGCGCCACCGAACCACCATTGGCGTCGACCGGCGGCACACTGCCAGGCAGACCGATGAGGACCAGCAAAGCCATCGCTAGTCCACTAAGCGTCTTTAACGCCCACACCCTCATGGACAGGGCACGCTTGTTCGGTCCGCAGTCGACATCGAACTCTGAGCGCTTGCGGAGCACCATTCCGACCCTCATTGCCTACCTCCGCCATGTGATCCAGGCTGAGGTTCCCTAACCTCGCACACGACAAACACATGCTCCCTACCTTTGCGGGGAAGGGTCTCCGGTCGAGCAAGCTTCTTTGTGCGCGCTTCACTAGCTTCGGCTGGTAGACTGATTCGATGTCCAGCGGCAAAAGCTTGATGAACTTCGGCCTTCATGTTCACGTTGGTAGGTGTGCAACAAGCGGCGGCCGCTTATGGTCGGCTGCCTTCTCGTCTCACCCTGTATTCAACGCGTTTGAAGTTATCCTCCTTGTCTTTAATGGGCCGAGTAACGCCGATTATAGTGCCGCGTGGCGCCAGCGTTGCCGTACTCGCGTTGGTGACGATGATCGGTGGCTGTGCCCACTCGTTCTCGCCCAGATCCGCGATGCTGATGCGACGCGTCGTGGTGGCGGCTGCCGCACCGGCTTGCCTGAGCGCCAGAGAAAGCTGGCCGACGGTCTGTGCTAGCGCCAGCTTCTGCGCTTCGGTTGTCGTCACCTCGAGCGTCACCGCTTTAGCGACGGACGGCTTCTCGGTCCTCTCATCGGCTAGCTGATCGATGCCGAGCGCGCGTACATTTTGCAGCAGCACGTCGGTGTAACCGGTTTTGTCCTCGGTCCGCGTCAGCAGCACGTCGACTCGGTCGCCCGGCAACACGAAGCCCGCGGTGCCTGAGACGTCGTTGACGCGGATGGTCATCGCCTTCTTATCGCTGCCGAGCACGGCAGACAGTGATGCGCGCTGACCGGGGCCGGTGACCTTCCAGCTGAGTACCGGCTCGTCGCGCTCGATGGCCGCCAGAGCAACGCGGCGCTCGCCGGACTTGGTTAGCTCGGTGGTGGTAGAAAAGGTGCCCGCTGGCACGGCCCCTGACGGCCAGTCGACTTCCTTGAGATTGATCGACGTGAGCTCCGTCCCGAAACGGAGCGGCTGGCTCGCCACCACCACTCGGCGCATCTTGGTCTCGGGCGCCGAGGCGGTGGGCAGGGGTGCACTGCGCTGTTGCTCGAGCCAATTCATGGTGAGAAACACAGCGCCGAGGCCCAACAACAGGGCGGCGGCGAGAAGAACGACGGAACTCAGGCGCATGTGAGTCATGATCCTTGTCTTGGCAATGGAAACCCCGGGCTAACCCCGGGGTTTCCATGCCAGGATCGTGCCTAGTCAGTCAGCTTGCTGACAGCATGCACCGTTGCCCGCAAGCCGAAGGTCCTCAGGTGAGGAAGCCAGTCAGCGTCGTCCACTTGCCGGTGACCCAAGTCCCGGCGTAAGCGACGGAAGCGATGACCGCGGCAGTAATGATCCCGATCAGGATCGTGTACTCGAGCATTGTCACGCCACTTTCGTCCGCGAGCAACCGACCGCATGGTTTGACGATTCTCTTAAGCATCTTTGTCATTCCTTGGGTATTCGAAGTTGCATCCGACCTTCACCGCATGGCCTTTGGCCCCGGTAGTTCAGGTCAGCTTGGCTGTCAGTGCCGTCCACTTGCCGGTAACCCAAGTCCCGGCGTAAGCAACGGAACCAATTACGGCTGCGGTGATAATGCCGATTAGGATCGTGTACTCGAGCATGGTGACTCCAGCCTCGTCGCGGCTCAGGGTCTCGATGAAGGTCTTGATGCGCGCAAGCATGTGACAATTCCTCTTTTGACAGGATAGGCAGTTGCAGCCGGTTGGGTTGGGTCGGCAGACGATTGAGAAGTGTCAGCAAGGCGCTCACCCATCTCAATTCCCCATCTAGCCGAAACGTCCCGTATTGGCGATGTGACGGACAGTACTGATCTCAATTGGTACAGTCACGTTTCATAT
>VBAB01000724.1 GCA_005888525.1 Alphaproteobacteria bacterium | reverse complement strand
AATTGGGTGCCGTGGCTGCGCCGCATCCCCGCCCGCCTTCTCGGGCTTGGGATACGACCCGAGCACGTGCGGACGCCCGAGGTCGCCCCATGATTAGAGATCGGCGCCGGGTGGGCGCAGGGCAGGGCACGGCCGAAGGTAAGCTCGCGCAAATTTGTGCGGCTCTTACGCGCAGCTTGCAAAGAGGTGGGGCTAACCTCGACGGGCGCGCAGCGCTGGGGTTGCAACTGGCACAGGAGGACGGTCGATGGAGAGTAACCCTAGAGACATAACGGGCAGTCGAAACGTCTCTTCTCGAAAAGAGCAACGGCTCCAGCAAATTGGAACTCGTACCCGGCACAGACCGTTTGGATGACAGGCGGGAGGACCTCCAACGTTGCGGTTCCGCGTTCCAAGGAGATCCGCCATGAACACGCGCACACGATGGGGACTTGGGGTTGCGGCGATCGTGCTGCTGGGCCTCCTGTTCTACGGTCTCAGATCCGAAAAGTCGCGGCCGGCGAGCGTGCCGGCTCCGCAGGCAGGCTCTGCCACGCCAGTACCCTCACAACAGGCCTCGCGGACTACACCGGCGCAACCGGGCTCGAGCGGCGATTTGTCGCCCAAGGCGGCGACGCAGGCACCCTCCGTGCCGAACTTCGTCGATCTCGTGCAGGCGGTAAAACCCGCTGTTGTCTCGATACGCGTTAAGGCCGATGTCACCCCCCAGGTCACGTCGGGTGACGGGGGCGTCAACCCGTTCGAGGGGACGCCCTTCGAGCGTTTTTTCCGTCAGTTCGGCGCGCCGGGCCAGGAACAGGGCGCACAAACCCACCGGTATGCCCAGGGGCAGGGGTCAGGGTTTTTCATCAGTGCTGATGGCTATGTCGTGACTAACAATCACGTGGTTGCCCAGGCGGTGAAACTCGAAGTGGTGATGGACGATGGTCGGGTGCTCGACGCCAAGGTCGTTGGTACCGACCCCAAGACCGACCTTGCGCTGGTCAAGGTGGAGGGAACCGGTTTCCCCTTTGTGACCCTCTCCGAGGATACGCCCAAGATCGGGGAATGGGTCATTGCAATGGGCAACCCCTTCGGTTTGGGCGGCACGGTGACGGCTGGGATCGTTTCAGCGCAAGGTCGCGACATCGGCTCGGGACCCTACAGTGATTTCTTGCAGATCGACGCGGCGGTCAATCGCGGCAACTCCGGCGGTCCCACCTTCAACATGGCGGGCAAGGTCATCGGTGTGAACACCGCCATCTATTCACCATCGGGCGGCTCGATCGGGATTGCCTTCGACATTCCGGCGTCCGCCGTGAAGCCTGTCATTACCCAACTGAAGGAGCGCGGCTATGTCGAGCGGGGTTGGATCGGTGTGCAAGTGCAGCCGGTCACCAAGGAAATCGCCGATAGCCTGGGCATGAAAGACGCGGAGGGAGCCCTGGTTTCTGGAGCGGATTCCAACAGCCCCGCAGCCAGGGCTGGTCTTAAAGCCGGCGACGTTATCACGTCTATCAATGGCGTGAAAATCAAGGACGCGAGGGAACTGGCGCGCCGCATCGGCGGCTTCGCCCCGAAGACTGCCGTAACTCTCGAGTACCTGCGGGACGGTAAAGTTCAATCGGCCAGCATGAGCCTCGGCCAGATGAAGGAGCAGACGGCCCGCCGGCCGCAGAATCCCGCAATGCCAGGCGGCGAAGGTCAGGCGACCGGGTTGGGCATCGCCGTGGCTCCGGCCTCGCGTGTGATGGGAATCGGCGAGCAGGGCCTCGCCGTGCTGCGCGTCGACCCCAACGGTAAGGCGGCCGAGGTCGGCCTTACGCCGGGCGACGTCATTCTCCAGGTGGGCTCGAAAGAGATGTCGAATCCTCAAGACCTCGTGGCGGCGCTCAACGACGCCAGGGCCCAGAAAAAGGACCACGTCCTGGCTCTCGTGCGCCGCAACGAGCGCGACATGTATATCGCGCTGCCGGTGACGCAGCGGGGATAACACCCGTCCAGGAGGACGAGCATCGCATGGGAACTTTGACACAACCTTACCGACGGTCTTCAGCGAGGATCAGGCCGTGTGCTCTGGGTAGTCGTCAACGTGACCGGCTTTCTCGGCATCGGGCACAGCCATCGGCACGTTTCGTGGAGGGGCCTTCACTACGATACGCACCTCAACGGCTATCGGACCGACCCTGTCGCGTTTGAGACTGTTTGATGTTACTTGACGTTGATTGGGTGGTCGCCTCGTCTATGAAGCCTCCCACACGTCCGGTCTGCCGCTCCCGTGCGATGCCGGAGGCGGGGCCGTAGGGATGTCCACCGAAGCCGTGGCGCATCATGGCGACCGCCCGCGCCCAATTGTGCTTCTCGTCTCGCGAGGCGAGCAGCTGCATGACCGACTGCGTGATGACCGGGA
>VBAB01000723.1:2432-3842 GCA_005888525.1 Alphaproteobacteria bacterium | reverse complement strand
ACCACCGTCGTCATCGCCCACCGCCTCTCCACCATCGTCAATGCCGACAACATCCTGGTGCTGGACAACGGCCGCCTGGTCGAGCAGGGCACGCACGGCGAGTTGATGGAGAAGTCCGGCCTCTACGCCAGCTTGTGGAACCGCCAGCGCCAGGCCGAGAAGGCCCGCCAGGTCCTGGCCGAGGCCCTCGCCGAGGAAGCCCAGCGCATCAGGGACGGGCACCTCACGGCCGCGGCCGAGCTGGGGGCCGGGCCGGGCGAGGACGCCGGCAGCCCCACCCAATCCGGCCTGCAATCCGCAACCTGAGGGTGACGCCTGCAATTGAGCCCTAGCCGAAGTTGGCGTTGCAGCCGTCAAGCGGTCGCTCTTTGGCCTTTAGGCAAACGGCCCTTCTCGATCCGCACGTCAGCGATCATGCGACCCGACGCAACGGCAGCGTGAAGCGAAATACTGCGCCGCCTCCGGCCCGATTTTCTGCCCAGATCTTCCCTCCGTAGGTCTCGACAATGGTGCGGGCGATCGACAGTCCGAGCCCGGTGCCTTCTTCTTTTGTCGTGTAAAACGTCTCGAAGACCTCGCTGAGCGTTTGCTCGGGAATGCCCGGCCCGGAGTCGCTTACCGACACTTGCACCAGCGATGCTCCGGCCAACGCCGTTTGAACGGTTATGCTGCGAGCATCCGGTGCGGTACCGGTCATTGCATCCATGGCGTTCGTCACCAAAATCAGGATTACCTGCTGCAGGTGGATCCGATCGGCCCGCACCAGCAATGGCTGCTGCATCCCATGGTTGCGCAGGGTTACGCTTCGCTTCATCGCCTCTGGCGAGATGATATGCAGTGCATCCGCGATCGCGTCGGCGAGGTCGAATTCTTGCAGCTCGATCTGGCCCCTGCGCTTTAGCAGTTTTCCCAGGTGCTGGATGGTCTCTGTTGCGTGCTGATCGGCTTGCCGAATGTCGGCGACGACCTCTTTCAGCCGACCGACGTCCGGCGGGTTTGCCGCAAGCAGGTGCTCCGCCACATCGGCGTTGAGCATGATCGCCCCCAGCGGCTGACTGAGCTCGTGCGCAAAGGACGCCGACAGCGCCCCCGCTTCGGCGGTACGCCTGAGATGCATCACCTGCAACAGCCGGTGGCGGGATTCCAGCTCGGCGTTGCGACGGCTGCGGCGCTCGAGCAGCAGCCAAGCGATCATTGCTGCCTGGATCGACAGGGCGACGAATACAGCCATCAGTTGCCAGCGGTAGCGTTGCCAAGTCGACGGCTCGCGAAACTGCACGATGCTGCCGGGCGGCAGGCGGCCAATCGTACATCGGCGCTCCCAGCCCCTGCGGAGGCGTCTTGATACTGCCGGCAGCTTCGCCACCCAGGATGCGGACGGCAACCGCCGCGGCCCGGCGCGCGAGCTCT
>VBAB01000723.1:0-2396 GCA_005888525.1 Alphaproteobacteria bacterium | reverse complement strand
CGACGATGCCATGGCCGAGACTGCTGTCCATGTAGCTGAAGATGGGTGCGTTTGCAGTCTCATGAAGTCTCGCCAGCACGCGATCCTGCTCGTGCGGCACGCCGACTGCGTCCACGCGGACGCTTGCGTAGTAGATGGCAGAGCGGGGCGGCAGCGCCGCGGCCCGCTTCAGCATGTCTTCGAGCGACAGCGTGTTGAACCACTCGAACGTCACCCTGTTGGTGAAGGGCTGAAACTCGCGGCGCAGGTCCTCCACCCAGAACCTTTCCAACTGCGAGTCGCCGATCACCATGGCGATGTGGATCGTGTCTGGCAGCACTTGCAGAATGTTGCCGATAAGCTTCGCTTGGTCGAACGATACCGCCACGGCCGTATCGTTGGCGGTTAGCGCGGCCTCGGCGAAGGTGCGTTGGTCCGCTGCGGCAATGAGCAATGGCGTGGAGGGAAAGAGCTGCGGTCGGTAGCGCTGGAAGAAACGCGCCGCGGGCGCACCCATTGCCACGACCAAGTCGAGATTGCGCCCGGCAAAGAGAGCCCGCAGATAGTCGACAAGCGGTCCGTCGTCGTGGGGCTGCGCAAGTCGCGCACTGTCGAGCGAGCTCTCGTAGAGATCGATTGCGCTTGCGGACTGTTTGATGAGCTCCTCGCGGAATCGTGCCGTGACGACGCTCCACGGTGCAAAGTGGGGTCCGAATGAGTGCAATAGAAGAATCCGCTGCGGCTCGGCAGCGGCCGGTTCAAGCACCGCGAGCAGGAATAGGATTGCTCCCCCCACCCGAGCCGGGCAAAACCAGCTCATGCTCAGGAATTCCCTTAGGGCCGGCGCAGGCCCAATCGACATCGTAAGAAAGCGTACCATCCAAGGTCCCGGACGGCATCAGGCGAAACCCTGATAGGGCATCCTGCAAAGGACCGTGATCGAATTTGCGCGTTAACCCGAATATCGGACGCGCCGGAGCATTCTTACATCGGATGCGGATCGGCGCTCTATCGGTCTGCGGCCCGAAGGGCCATCGCTGTGCTCGGCGGCTATGCGGACGATGCGCGCCGTGCCGATGTCAGCTATCGACAGTGCTCTTGATCGTCCCTAGGCCCCACCGAGGATGGCGAACGAGCAAAAATACGACCAACAGCACGCCAAATAGCACCAACGCAAAGGCTGCAACCGTCACGGTCAAGTTCCAAAGCGAGAACCTGACCGCCAAGGCATCCTGCTGGATCGTTACGTCGACAAGCGCGGCCTTCAGCACGATGCCCTTGAAATCCTCCTTGAAACGATAGACCGGCCGCGCGGCCAAATATGCCCTTATCCCAGCTTCGGCGAGGCGCTGCACGGCGGGACCGGCAGCCTCGGTCAAGCGTCTGCGCGTGGCCGTATCGTCTTCGCCAGCCACGCTCCTGCCGGCAATTGTGAGTTGATCGATCTTTACGTCGTCGGCATCGAAGTACATTTCCCCGCTTTGCGCCTCGTAACGCGGCACGCCTCGGGCCGCCACGACCGCGGAAACCGGTTGGCGCATGGCCGTGCCCTGCATCTCGATGCGCAACGCCAAGCGATTTTCTGCCAGCCGCACGGCCACGCGCTCGATCGTCACGTCCCTGACCGTCCGCGGGAGTTGCCGGTTCAGACGCGCCTGGATGTCGGCCTCGGAGAAGGCAAGCTTGCTGGTCCCGAACATGAAAGACAGTATCCCGGCCGTCGCAAGCACGCCCACGAAGGCAACGGCGATCCAAGCAAGCGTGCGTTTGGACATTGGCTGCTAAGCCATCGTTATGGCAACTCCGGCAGGAATTTGCGTGGGTCACGGAAGGAGCGCAAGGCAGGGTCACTACGGACCCTCGACCGGACCGCGCTCGCAGAGAGTAGGCGCACACGCACTGCCCATTCCGTGTCGACATGGGAGTGGCAAGCCCGCCAGCGTGGGTCGCGAGAGGCACATCCCCTCCCTGAAATGGCCTATGTAAGCGTGTCCTTAACGCTGGACCCTTCAACGTAGGGAGCAGACGGGCGAAAACGATTGCCCCAATCGGCATCGGGGCACGAACAGCCTGGCCACGACAGCACCATGCAAGGCCAAGTCCCACAGCGGCTGAAACGCCTCGCGGTAGAGGCAACCCAGCGGACGCGCCAGGCGTGGCGTTGGCTCGCCCCCCTGCTGCGCGCTGGCTGGAGCGTGGCTCGGCCGGTGCTGCGCCGCGCGCTCGAATTCCTGCTCGCCCCCGTCATCGTGTTCGAGGAGTGGGGCTGGCGGCCGCTGGCCGAGCTGCTGGGCTGGATGGCGCGCTGGCGGCCGTGGGCGGCCGTCGAGTCGGTGATCATCCGCCTGCCGCCCTATGCCGCGCTCGTCGTCTTCGTCCTGCCCACGGTGCTGCTCTTGCCCCTGAAGTTCCTCGCC
>VBAB01000722.1 GCA_005888525.1 Alphaproteobacteria bacterium | reverse complement strand
ACGTTCGGGGCCGTGATCGTGCTCCAGTCCCTCGACGAGGCCCCGCGCCTTGCCGACCGGATCGCCGCCGAGCACCTCGAGATCGCCACCGGGGACCCCGAGAGCCTCGCCTCACGCATCCGCAATGCCGGCGCCATATTCCTCGGCGCGCATACGCCGGAAGTGATCGGCGACTACGTGGCGGGCTCCAACCACGTGCTGCCGACCGCCCGCAGCGCCCGCTTCTCCTCTGGCTTGAGCGTGCTCGACTTCATGAAGCGCACATCCATCCTCAAGCTCGACCGGCGCGCGCTGGAAGCCTTGGCGCCCGCCGCCATGACCCTGGCGACGGCCGAGGGGCTCGATGCGCACCGCCGCTCCGTCGCCATCCGCCTCGGCGGCCGCGACCACAAGGGCTGAAGCGCGATGCCCGTGTTCGAGCCCCCCGAATTCGACCCCAACTCCAAGTCGCGGCTCACCGCCATCACGCTCGGCGAAGGCTCCATCCGGCGCGGCAACCTCGATATCGAGCGCGAGCGCGAGGTGGCAATCTTCGACATCCTGGAGGCGAACAGCTTTGTCCTCGAGGGCCGCGACGACGGCCCCTACACCCTCGATCTCTCCATCGTCGAGGACCGGCTGGTGTTCACGATCGGGCATCAGGGCGAGGGCGACACGTTCACCTATGTCCTCTCGCTTACCCCCTTGCGCCGCATCATGAAGGACTACTTCATCGTCTGCGAAAGCTACTATCAGGCGATCCGCACGGCGCCGCCCTCGCGCATCCAGTCGATCGACATGGGCCGCCGCGCCCTGCACGACGAGGGCAGCCGCGCGCTCAGCGAACGGCTCAAGGGCAAGATCGCGCTCGACCGCGACACCTCGCGGCGGCTGTTCACGCTCATCTGCGCGCTGCATTGGAAGGGATAAGGCGTGGCGGGCGAAGGCGGCCACGACTTGCCGGGAGCGGTACTCTTCGCGTGCACCATGAACTCGGTCCGCTCGCCGATGGCGGCCGCCATCCTGCGCCACCTGGCCGGACGGCGGCTCTACGTGGAGTCGGCGGGCGTGCGCGCCGGCGGCTCGGACGCCTTCGCGGTGGCGGCGATGGAGGAGATCGGCATCGACATCTCGCGCCACACCCCGCACACGCTGCGCGACCTCTACGACACCTCCTTCGACCTGATCGTCACGCTGTCGCCCGAGGCGCATCACCAGGCGCTGGAGCTGACCCGCACCATGGCGGTGGAGGTCGAGTACTGGCCGACCTTCGATGCCACCATGCTGATCGGCCATGCCAGCCGCGAGCAGATCCTGCAGGCCTACCGCGACGTGCGCGACCAGCTCTTCAGCCGCATCAAGCAACGCTTCGGCCTCGAGGGCGGGCCGACGGTGTAGCGATGCCTGCAAGGCGTCCCAAGGCTAACGCGGACACCCAGACTTCCGCTTGCGGACGCCAACGGCCGTACGCAACACGTAAAGGGCGCGTTTTGACCCATTGCGGTCCGGAACTTACACAGTCGCGGCTTCGGCAGCGATGAGGTGAACTCAGCATACTGGCATTGGAGTGAGGCGATTGGACATGGAACATGGCGCTTGAGACCCTCAACAACGACGAGTCATACCGACTCCGGCTGATTGATTCACGGCACGTTGGGGATTCACAAAAGGAATCGAAGCAGTTAGAGGGAAGGGTCATGATTCGCCGAAGGGGGCCCGATCATGACCGCGATCAAATCGCACCTTCCCGCCGTAGAACTGGAGCATCGTTACAAGACGGCGTCGGAGGCAATCGCCAAGAGCCATTTCCATGCGCTGTGGCTGCTTGCGCGTGGCTACAGCATCGACCAGGTGGCGGGCCTGTTGTCGTTCTCGACGCGCTGGGTTCGCATTCTCATCAAGCGCTACAACGAGGGTGGACCTGAACGTCTCGGCGATCAACGCGCGCACAATGGAACCGAACCAAAAATCCTGACGCCGGAAGCGCTGGCGGCGCTGCGGGAACGTCTGACGTCGCCGCCCGACGACGGCGGTCAGTGGACGGGGCCAAAGATCGCACGCTGGCTGGCCGACTTCCACGGGCTCGCATCGGTGCACGACCAGCGCGGCTGGGATGCGCTCATCGCCATCGGCTGGTCGATCCAGCAGCCGCGTCCGCGGCATCCGCAAGCGGCGAGCGAGCACGATCGCTCGCGCCTAAAAAAAACTGCAGCGAGCCGCCGCCGATGAGCGGCGCAAGCATCCGGGCGCCGAAGTCGAGATCTGGGCGACGGATGAGCATCGCATCGGCCTGAAGCCGATCACCCGCGGCGTGTGGGCGCCGATCGGCCAGCGTCCCGTTGCGCTCGGGCATCATCGCTTCGAATGGCTCTACGTGACCGGTTTTGTCGAGCCGATCACCGGTCGCACGGTCTGGAACGTCTCCAACGGCATCAGCAAGGCCTACTTCGAACTCGTGCTCGCCGACTTCGCCAAATCGGCCGGAGCCGGGCCTAACAAGCGCATCGTGCTGCAGCTCGACAACGCCGGATGGCATGGGCCTGAGAACCTTACCGTGCCGGACGGCATCCGGCTCGTCTTCCAGCCCGCCCACAGCCCCGAGTTGCAGCCGGCCGAGCATCTGTGGCCCTTTCTCGACGAGCCGCTCGTCAACCGCTACTTCGAGACCATCGAGGAACTCGACGCCGCGGTCGCCGAGCGCTGCCTCGCCCTCATGCAGCAGATCCAAACCATCAGCGCATGCACGCTCTTCCACTGGTGGCCGCGCCCGACATCCCTGAAAGCCCTATGAAGG
>VBAB01000146.1 GCA_005888525.1 Alphaproteobacteria bacterium | reverse complement strand
CGCGAAGCTGCCACCAACAAAAGATGGCCATCCCAAGGAGACTGCCCATGCGTGCCGCCGTGCTGACCGAAGTCAACAAGCCGCTGCAGATCCTCGATCTGGAGCAGGAGGGCCCTAGGGCGGGCGAGGTGCGCGTGCAGGTGAAGGCGGCAGGGGTGTGCATGAGCGACTGGCACATCATGAACGGCGACTGGCCCCTGCCGCTGCCGATGGTGCTGGGCCACGAGGCCGCCGGCATCGTCGCCGAGCTGGGCCCCGGGGTCAGCAACGTGAGGAAGGGCGACCACGTCATCTTCTCGTTTCGCCCCCATTGCGGGCACTGCAGCTACTGCTCGAAGGGCCGCACCGTGCTGTGCATCGGCCACAACGACACCCCGCGCTGGCGCATGCACGACGGCACGGCGCGCGTGAAGCTCAACGGCGAGCCTGTCAATCAGATGGCGCGCATCGGCACGTTTTCTGAGATGGTCGTGTGTCCGGCCGAGCAGGTGGTATCGGTGCGCAAGGACTTGCCGTGGACGCACGCCGCCATCATCGGCTGCAGCGTGGCCACCGGCGTCGGCGCCGTCATCCGCCACGCCAACGTCGAGGCCGGCTCATCCGTGCTGGTGGTGGGCTGCGGCGGCGTCGGGCTCAACGTGGTGCAGGGCGCCAAGCTCGCCGGTGCGCGCACCATCATCGCCTGCGACCTGCTCGACAACAAGTTGGGGTTCGCGCGCGAGTTCGGCGCCACCCACACCATCAACGCCAAGACCGAGGACGTGGTGAAGCGCGTGCAGGAGCTGACCGGCGGCTTGGGCGCCGACTATGCCTTCGATGCCATCGGCGGAGAGAAGACGGCGGTGATGGTGGTCGATGCCATTGCGCCGGGCGGGCACGCGGTGCTGGTGGGCATCCCCTCGTTCGCCACCCGGGCGCCGATCGCGCCGGTCGGCATGGTCTACGGCGAGAAGACGCTCTCCGGCACCTACTACGGCTCGATCCGCCCGGCGATCGACTTCGGCGTGCTGGCCGACCTCGACATGGACAAGCGCATCGACCTCGACAGCCTGATCAGCCGCACCTACAAGTTCGACCAGATCAACGAAGGCTTCCGGCTGATGATGGCGGGCGGCGTAGCGCGCGGCGTGATCGTGTTCAACTGAGGATGTCATCCCGGTGCTTGTCACCGGGATCCATCGTGCCGCTTGCTCCGGCGCTTGCGGATGGCTGGATCCCGGGCACGAGGCCCGGGATGACAAGTGAAACGCTAGGAAACGTATTGTCCGCTGGATCAACCCTAAAGACCGTCCGCCTGCAGCTGCCGGCGACGACGGAACAGCTGGCCGCGCTCGAGATCGGCACGGTCGTGTATCTCACGGGCCGGGTCTACACGGCGCGGGAGGGCGTCTACAAGCGCGCGGTCGAGGACGGGGCCGGGCTGCCGGCCTCCCCGGAAGACCTGGGCTCCGCCAACTTCCACTGCTCGCCGGCGGCGACCCTGAACCCCGACGGCAGCGCCACCGTCGGCGCGGTGACGGCCACCGCCTCCTTCCGCTTCGCCAAGTGGCTCGACGGCTGGTTCAAGCTCTCCCGCTGCAACATCATCATCGGCAAGGGCGGCATGACGAGCGAAGTCTACAGGCGCCACTTCGTGCCGAACCACGCCGTCTATCTGACCACCGTGGGCTACGGCACCGGCGCGCTGCTGGGCCGCGGCATCAAGCGCGTGGCGGCGACCTACTGGGTCGAGGAGCTGGGGCTCGCCCAGGCCATCTGGGTGCTGGAGGTCGACAACTTCGGGCCGTTTCTCGTCGACAGCGATCTGGCCGGCAACTCGCTGTTCGAGCGCGAGAATGCCAAGATCGCGCCCGGCATCGACAAGCTGTACGCGGGCACCAAGCCGGCCACGCTGCGCCGCTACGGCGAGACCGACGACAAGACCGAAGAGGTGATTTGAAGCGCGTGAGTGGTCAGTCGTGAGTGGTCAGTGGTCAGTCGTGAGTGGCCAGTGGTCAGTCGTGAGTGGTCGCGGATCGTCCCGGTGGTCGCGGATCGTCCCGCGTATGCCCACTCACCACTCACCACTCACCACTCACGACTGACGAGTCTCAATCCTCGAACTTGAAGGAGATCTTCAAGCGCACGCGATACGACTCGACCTTGCCGTCGGAGATCGTCACGTCCTGCTCGCAGACCTCGGCGACGCGCAGGTCCCGGAGCGTCGAAGAGGCACGCTCCACGGCCGCCGCCGCGGCTTTCTCCCAGGACGTCGGGCTGGTGCCGACGATCTCAATGATCTTGTAGACGCTTTCTGCCATGTGACGTCCCTCCTTTGCACTGCACAAAACTGGAGGACAGGCGCGCTGATGGGCGCGGAAAGCCCACAGCAAGTTTAGAAGCTTACCACGCGCATTGGCAAATCACTAAGTCGATGCAGGTAAGTTCGTGCAGGCCGGCACCTGTGTTCGCCATAATTCCATCCGCATAGGCTCACCACTGTGGCGGTGGATCAGAGAGAGCAGGATCGCTTCAGATTGAACGACTTTGCCCAAAGGCTGACGTGGCGGCTGAAGCGCGAATCCTGCTCTACTTCTAGAGTTGAGAGCGAGATTCACGTTCCCTAGTGGAAGCCCCGGTGCTTCCATCTGGAACGATCTCGCTCTAGCATCGCGCTGGGGAAAGGGAACATGCCGGAAGTGGGCCAACAGTGGCCCCGTTTGGCATTCCGGAAGGGGCGCGCGTGCTCGATACAATGCCGATCGCCCGTTGCGACGCCAAGGGCGCGAATGCTCAGCGGCGTCGCTACGGTCCAACGCTGGTTCTGCTCGTCATCGCGGCGATTTGGCTGCTGGCCGCGAGCCGCTGGATCGCAACCGACACGATCGTGCCGTGGGACGCCAAGAACCAGTTCTATGCGTTCTTCCGCTTCCTCGCGACCGCCATCCATTCCGGCCAGGCGCCATTCTGGAACCCTTATCACTACGGCGGGCATCCGAGCGTCGCTGACCCGCAATCCCTGATCTTCTCGCCCCCGTTCGTGCTGTGGGCGCTGTTCGATCCGGCCCCATCGATCCGCGCGTTCGATCTGATCGTCTACGCGCACCTGGCGGCGGGCGGTCTGGCCGTCGGCGTGCTCGGCTGGCGCGCCGGCTGGCCGGCGGCGGCTTCGATCCTCGCAGCGGTGATCTTCATGCTCGGGGGGCCGGCCTCGGGCCGGCTGCAGCACACCGGCATCATCCTGAGCTACGGCCTTTTCCCGGTGGCGCTCCTGCTCATGCAGGTGGCGCTGCAGCGCCTCTCGATCGTGGTCGCAGGCGCATTCGGCGTGGTGGCGGCCATGCTCGCGTTGGGTCGCAACCACGAGGCCTTGCTGCTGTGCTTCGTCCTCGCCGCCGCACTCGCGGCCGAGATCGTCGCCGCCGAGGACAAGGGGCGCTACCTGCGCGAGCGTCGCGGCGTGCTGGCGACGATGGGCATCGTCGCGATTGCGTTGCTGGCGGTGCCGTTGTTGCTGACGGTGCAGTTCGCGGCCCTGTCCAACCGGCCCGAGGTGCCGCTCGACAAGGCGCTCGAAGCTTCGCTCTATCCCGCGAACCTCGCGTCGCTGGCCGTGGCGAACGTGCTGGGCTCACTCGAGACGACGCAAGTCTACTGGGGGCCGAACTTCGATACCTTGCCGGAGGTCGGTGCCACGGACCGCTCGTTCAACTACCTTTTCGTCGGCGCGGCTTCGACCGTCGTCATGCTGTGGTTCGGCATCGCCGGCGGATGGATGGCGCGGCGCGGAACCCGCCTGATGACCGCGGTGCTGGCGGTCGCGCTGCTTTATGCGCTCGGCCGCTATACGCCGGTCTATGCCCTGGCGTTCGAGTACGTGCCGGGGGTGCACCTGTTCCGCCGGCCGATCGACGGCACCTTCGTCCTGGTCGCGGCGTTCGCTCTCATTGCCGGCCAGCTGCTGGCGGATTACGTGCGGGAGGGCACCCCGCGCGTTGCGCGCTGGCGAGTCGCTGCCGTCGGCCTGTGCGCTTTGGGGGTGGTCGGCTGGGCCGTCGCATTCTCGGAGAAGACCCATCACGGCTGGGCATCGCTGTGGGAGGCTCTGAAAGTGGCTCCCCTGGCGATCATCCTCATCGTAGTGCTGGTGCGGGCGCGCACGCCAAACGCCAGGGCGATGGCTGCAGCCTGCGTCGCGGCGATGGCAACGGCCGAGCTCATCTGGTTCAACGCGGCCTCGAGCCTGAACGCCGAGGCTCCGGCTTACTACTCGGTGCTGCAGCAGCCAGCCGGCGCCGACGCGCAGGCCCTCTCCGTGCTGGAGCGCGAGATAGCGGACCGGCACCGGGAAGGCGAGAGGCCGCGCATCGAGGTCGTGGGGGTGAGCGGCTCATGGCAGAACCTCGCCATGGCGCGCGGCCTGGAGGCGACCAACGGCTACAATCCGCTGCGGATCGGCTCCTATGACCGGCTCGTCTCTCCCGGCGAGACGACGCACATCGTCGACCAGCGGCTGTTTCCCGCCTCCTTCGATGGCTACGACTGCGCGCTCGCCCGCGAGCTCGGGCTCGAGTACGTGGTGCTGGGCCGGCCGATCGACGAGGTTCCGCATCTTGCACGTCGGCCGGTCTCCGATGTGCTGATGGCAGGGCCAAAAATCTGGATCTACCGGCTGAGACGGAAGGCTGAATCGCGCGTCAAGTTCGTCAAGCGCGTGTCGGTGGCGGACGCCGACGCGCAGGTGAAGGCCGGGCAGTTTCGCACCAGCCCCGCCGGCGAGACGACCCAGGTCGACAACGATGGGCCGGCGAGGCGCGAATGGCCGATGAGCACCGGCACGGAGGACGGCGGCGCGCGCATCGTTTCCTGGCGCCTGGACCGAATGGAAGTCGAGGTCGACAACAAGCAGTCCGGAATCCTGGTGGTGCACGAGGCCTATTACCCCGGGTGGGTCGCGGAGGTCGACGGGCAGCCTGCGCGCATCCTGCGCACCAACGTGCTCTTCCGCGGCGTGGAGGTGGGCGAGGGACGCCACCGCGTCGTCTTCCGCTTCGAGCCCTTCTCGCTGTCCAATCTGCGCGATGCGCTCCTGGCACTGTTCGGCAATTCGCCCTGAGCGTGAATCTAGTCCAATCGCTTCGTCCGCAGCCCGGTCAATGCTTTGGTTCAATGGTATCATACCGTTGAGCGAAAACACCGACACCGCGGTGACGCCTGAGGGCCGACGTAACCACGACCTCGCCCTGAGCCTGCATGCCCTCGGACTTGTTCCGAGGGTCGAAGGGCGGGCCGCGGGCTCCAAGCGTGCTTCGACAGGCTCAGCACGGGGTTGGAGGACTTGGCAGGTAGGGACAACTTCGTCTCCAGCTCGGGGTCGATACTTTGGCTCGGCGGGATCAATCCTCGCTGCCGCCATGCCGGCGGAAGGTGGCAAAGCGCATGCCGAGATAGGCGAAGATCATTGCCGCAGCCGAGGAGATGACGAGCGCCGCGAGCGGCTGCGTGGCCGGGCGCGCGAGGACGATCAGCACGAACACGCCGTAGTTCACGGCTGCCGCCACCCAGGCGACGCCGGTGTAGCGTAAGAACTCGAACGCGCTCGGCGGCGTCGGCACCGCAAATGTGAAGGTGCGGTGCATCAGCCAGCCGGCGACCAGGGCAAGCGAGATCGCCGCCAGCCGTGCGGGTATGGGATGAAATCCCAGCGCGGCTGTCAGCAGCTGGAGCACGATCGCGTCGACGGCAAAAGCGGTCCCGCCGGAGACGAGAAAGCCCAACCCGTGCCGGACGGGATGCTGCCCACCGGGCACCAGTCGGTTGCGTCTCACTGCCATCGCTCAATCCTGCAGGTCCGCCCAAGCGAGCGGCGGGCCATCGGCGTTGCGTGAAGGCCGCCAGATGCGGGCGGGCAACCCTGGATCGCGCATCAGCGCGTCGTACTCCATGCGCCGCCGCTCGATGACGGGGTCGATGCCGGCAAGCTCGGCGTCGGGATGGCCCGGATGGCACATCACGATGTGCCGCCGGCCCGGCTGCGACAGCGCGCTCTGCAGCTCGTTCGCGTAGGGCTCGTTCACGTCGAAGTTGGAGAAACCTGCAAAGCTGTCGTTGATCGGCAGGCGAAGGTCGCGCACGGCGCGGGCGAAGCCCAGTGCCAAAGCGCCGGCCGCAACAGCCTTGGGCACGGCCACGCCTCGCGCCGTGATGACACCCAGCCGGTCCGACGGATCGCGGATCAGCGGAGGTCGGCTCGGATATCGCCGCTGCACCGTCTCCAGCAGCGCCTGCCGAACTCCCGCAAGCACGTGCACATGCTGGTGTCCGTCGATGTGGTCGGGCGGGGCTCGCATCGCGGCCTCGAAGCGGTCGAGCTGACGGCCGATCTCGGCCCTGATCTCGTCGATGTCGAGGAGGCCGAGCAAGGATCGCGCGAGAAGGCCGCGCAGCCCCGGAAACGTGCCGGCGGGCGCCAGACGCGGCATCGGGCCGAGCGGGGCCCCGAACGTCAGATCCAGGTGCAGCCCGACGCTGAGGTGGCCGCGGTGCACGCACAGGCGCGGCGCGCTCGCCGCCCAATGCGCGGACGTGACCAGGACGCTGGTCGCCGACAGGCGCTGGGCCGCCGCGAGCTCGCCAATGGCGCGCGAGACGCCTTCGGTCAGTGCATAATCGTCGGCGCAGAGGATGATCATGGTTTCGAGGCCGCCCTCTCGCGGTTGTCGGTACCCATCGTTTGCGGCTGCCTCCGTGTCGACCCTCGCGGGACCGTCACTGCGAGCGCGGCTCGCCGGGGTCGGACGCATTGGGGCGCGGCGCTTCGCGCTCGATACCCAGCTCCTCGGATATGAGAAACAGGGGACGACCCTTTACCTCCTCGTACATGCGTCCCAGATATTCGCCGATGATGCCGAGCGAGAGGAGCTGCACGCCGGCGAAGAACATCACCGAGATGACCAGGGTCGGGAAGCCCGGCACGTCGGTTCCGAACAGCAGCGTCTTGAGCAGGAAGACCACCGCGTAGCAGAATGCGAAGAGCGAGATCACCAACCCGAGGTAGGACCACACGCGCAGCGGGATCGTCGTGAACGAGGCGATGCCGTCGAGGCCGAAGCGCAGGAGCTGGCGCAGCCGCCAGCGCGAGCCGCCGCTGCCGTGGCGCGGGGGCACGTTGAACGGCACGCCGATCGAGCGGAAGCCCATCCACGCAAACAGCCCCTTGTTGAACCTGACACGCTCGCTCATGCCATTCATGGCGTCGATCGCCTTGCGGTCGAGCAGGCGGAAGTCGCCGGCACCTTCCGGCAGCGTCGTGCCGCTCAGCTTCTGGAACGCCACATAGAAGGCCCGTGCGGCCCAGCGGTGGAGGAAGCTGTCGGTAGCTCGATCGAGGCGCCGGCCGTAGACGATTTCGAAGCCGGCGCGCCAATGCTCGACGAAATCGCGTATCAGCTCGGGCGGGTGCTGCAGGTCCGCGTCCATCAGCACGGCCGCATCGCCCCTCGCATACCGCAAGCCGGCCGCTATGGCGATCTCCTTGCCGAAGTTGCGGCTGAGCGAGATCGCTTTGAGGCGGCGATCCTGGGCGTGGATGGCCCTGAGCGTGGCGAGCGTGGCATCCGTTGAGCCGTCGTCGATGAAAATCACCTCCCAATCGAGGTCGAGGCTGTCAAGCACCGGCCGGAGGCGGGCGATCAGTGGCGGGAGCCCACGCTCCTCGTTGAGCACGGGAACGACCACCGAGAGCGACCTCCGGCGCGGCTCGCCCAGCGGGCTCGGTTTCCCGGCACTGTGCGGTTCGGGCGTCATCGGCAGCGTCAAAGGACCTCACGAGCGGGGCACAGCGAGCGAGCCTCCGGATGCCGTCCTTGCCACGCGCGCGCCGGCAAGGCAATGCGGGGCTTGCATGGATCGACGGGCGCTGCGCCGCCGCCACGCCGGTGCCCCGCGTCAGCGGGCCGCCATCACGCCCGAGTCGATCAGGCGCCGATGGAAGACGAGGATCTCGTCTCGCTGCTTGCAGGCCTGGTAGAGCCCCCTGCACAGCAGCATCAGCCGCTTGCGCTCACGATGGGAATCGGAGAGCGGCAGTCCTGCCATGTCCAGGATGACGGTACCGAGATAGGGCACATCGAGGGTGTCGAACTGCGGCAGCGCCGGCACGCGATAATTGATGCCGCGCACCGCATAATAGGTGACGAAGCCGATCGACTCCGGGCTCAGGGCCACGTCCTCGGCTTCCGTGTCGGCGTCGAAGCCGAGCAGCGTGCGGGTGGCCATCGGGTGATGATCGCCGTAGTGCACCACCAGGAACCGCTCGAGCGGAAAGCGGCGCCGCAGGTCGCTCATCAAGAAGTCGAAATCGATCTTGGCCATGGAGAGGCGACGCAGGTACTCGTCCATCTCCGGGTTCGTGCCCGGGCCGCCGCCCGGCACTTCGACATCCGGCTCGTACTTGAAGTCGTAGGGCCAGTGCGCCGACATGGTCTGGATGAACATGAAGAGCGGCTTGCGCGACGATTTGAAGTGCCGCTCCATCTCGGCCATGGCGTTGCCGTAGTAGAAACGGTCTCGCTCCTGGGCGGTCTTGGCGCGTTGCGAGCGCATGTCGAAGATCTCTTTGAGCCCGATGGAGGTGTAGAAGCGGTCGTTGGAGACGAAATTGCGCATCATCGGGTAGAACACGACGTTGCGGTAGCCGCAGCGCTCGAGCGCTTGCGGCAGCGTGTCCTTCAGCTTGTT
>VBAB01000721.1 GCA_005888525.1 Alphaproteobacteria bacterium | reverse complement strand
TTAAAACAAGTGTCCGCGGAAAAATCGTCCCTCGAGGCTGCCGTGAAAGAAACGAAAGATCAGCTCGACCAAGCGGAAGCCTCCAAACAAGCTGCCGAACAAACGCTCCGGGAGGCGAGGGATCAGCTCACGCAAGCTCAAGCAGCGAGAGACGCAGCTGAACGGGCACTTGCAGAAGCCAAGAAGGGATCTCGATAGGACTCGTCGCACATTAGGCGCAAGCTGCACAGTGGCTTCTACAGCGCTGGCGCCGGAAAATGCAGGCGCCAGTGGCGGGCAATGTCGATCCCGCGACAGAACCACACGCCTTCGAACCTGCGCATGTATTCGAGGAGCTTGATGAGCCCTCCGGCGCGCCCTGGCCGTCCGATCAGCCGATCGTGCAGGCCGATGGAGAGAAGCTTCGGCGAGCCCTTCACGCCCTCGCGGTAGAGCACATCGAAGGCATCGCGCATGTAGGTGAAAAAGTCCTCTCCCGTTGAGAATCCGCTGTTCTCGTTGAAGCGGTTGTCGTTGGTCTCGTAGGAGTATGGAATGACTAGGTGGGGGCCGGTATCCATCCGCAGCCAGTAGGGCAGCTCATCGCAGAGTGCGTCTCGATCGTAGAGGAACCCGCCCTCCTCGCAGATCAGCCGCCGCGTGTTGGGGCCCGGCCGGCCGGTCATCCAGCCGAGCGGCCGCTCGCCGACCAGCTTCGTCAGCCCTTCGATCGCAAGGCGCACGTGCTCGGCCTCGACCTCTTCGGAGACCGCGCCATAGTCGATCCAGCGATAGCCGTGGCTGACGATCTCGTGCCCCCGGCTCACACAAGCCTTGGCCAGCTCGGGGTTCTGCTCGAGGGCGCGGACGACGCCCAGAATGCTGACGGGGATCGAGAATTCGGCGAAGATGTCGAGCAGCCGCCAGGCACCGCGGCGACTTCCGTACTCGAACACCGACTCGACGAGCGGCACGCGTCGACCGCTCTGGGCGCCGACACCGATGTCGTTGAGCATGCCCTCCGACACGGTGTCGCCATTGGCGAGCGACGACTCCCCGCCGCCCTCGATGTTGAGATTGAAGTTGACGGCGATATGCGCGCCGTGCGGCCAAGCCGGGTGCGGCAGGAACTCCCCGTATCCGACGAGGTCGCGGGTGACCATCGGATCGGGCTTCGGCTCGGGCATCGTCGGCTTGCTCATAGGTCCGCCAATTGCTGCAGCTGCTCAACTCGGCCGCGTCAGGGGCGCCAGACAGGCATCGTAACAGAAGAACCAGTCCGTCTCGGTGGGGCCGTGCATCCAGCTGTTCTCGATCGAGATCCTCTGCACCTCACCCACACGGGCCACCCGCGTCGCCTCGTAGCATTGGAAGGCGTCGGCGGGGTCGTCGTCGCCAATCGTAGCCAGGCAGCGGCTGAGGACGGCCGCATCCTCCACGGCCATGGCGCCGCCTGCGGCCATGTAGGGGCGCACCGGATGACAAGCATCTCCGAGGAGAACGATCCGGCCGCCGCTCCAGCAGTCGTGACGCTCGCGGTCGCAGATCGGCCAAACGGTGACCTCGGTCGCTGCCTCTACCACGCGGCGGATGTCCGGGTGAAAGTGAGCAAAGGAGGCGACAAATTCCTCGCGTGGACAAGGCAGCGAGAGCTCCTCGCTCTCCCAGGCCGCGGCGGGTACGCTGCCCATCAGATACACCTCGTCGCGCCTGCGCGTCATGAAGTACGCGAGCAGGTGCCGGTCCGCGCCCCACCACTTGGTGCAGTCGCGGATCGTATGCCCCCGCAGCCGCTCAGTCGGGAAGATCGCCCTCTGCGCCACCCGGCCGGTGAAGCGGGGCGGCTCGGCCCCGAGCAGGATGTCTCGCACCTTAGACCTGATGCCGTCGGCGCCGATGACGATGTCGGCATCCTGCCGCGCGCCGTTCTCGAACACGAGCCGGATCGCCTGGCCCTCCCGCTGCAGTCCCGCGAGACCATGTCCGAAGGCGATCGTGCCTGATCTGACGGCCGTCGCGAGCACCGCATGCAGATCGCCACGGTGAACGTTGATGTACGGGCCGCCGAAGCGCTGCTCGCTGGCGGCATCGAGGGTCAGCTCGTACAGCGTCTCGCCCGTGTTCCAGGCGCGGCTGACGAACGCATCTGGGCGGATGCCCGTTTCCAGGAGGCTGCGCTCTATCCCTAGGCGACGCAGCACCTTCATCACGTTGGCGCTGAGGATGATCCCGGCACCGATCCGCGAGAAGGCCGGCGCCTGCTCGTACACGGTTACGGTAAAGCCCTCGCGTTGCAGGAAGGCTGCGCACGTCAGCCCGCCGAGGCCGGCACCGACAACGGCGATGCGGTTCCTGCGATTCAACCCACCACCCCGCTACCTCACCCGCCGAGGATGATCCGCGTCAGCTCGTCGGGTGTGCTCAGCATGGGATAATGGCCCGTGTCGATGACATGCCAGCGCGCCTCGAGCTTATTGGCCGCGCGGCGGATGTGCGCCTCGCCGGGATTGGCGGCGCGGCTGCAATAGAGGACATCGGCGTCCCATGCCTGGTTCCAGAACCGCTCGAGCTTAACGGGCTTGCTGTACGTCGCCTCGG
>VBAB01000720.1 GCA_005888525.1 Alphaproteobacteria bacterium | reverse complement strand
GCACAGTCGAGATGAGAACCGAGTTCGCGATTCGCTTCGACTACGGTTCAATCGTTCCTTGGGTCACGCGTCGGGACAATAGCCTCAGAGCCGTTGCCGGACCGGACATGGTGGTTCTGCGTACCAGCGTCGCCTTGAAGCCCCGCGGGCGTATGCATCGGGGCACATTCGTGGTCAGCGCCGGTGAAACGGTCGCCTTCGTTCTCGGTTATGGGCTTTCTTACCTGCCGGTTCCAGAGGCCATCGATCCTTTGGCAGCATTGGCCGCGACGGAAGCAAATTGGGAAACTTGGGCCAAGCAGTGCTCTCCGTGCGGCCGATATTCGAACGCCGTCATGCGGTCGCTTGTGACGCTCAAGGCGCTCACCTATCGACCGACCGGAGGCATCGTGGCAGCCGTCACCACGTCACTGCCGGAGACGCCCGGGGGCTCTCGGAATTGGGACTACCGCATCTGCTGGCTGCGCGACGCAACGTTCACACTGCTGGCCCTGATGAATTCAGGCTTCTATCGCGAGGCGGATTCTTGGCGGCAATGGCTGAGGCGTGCCGTGGCCGGTGATCCCGCACAGGTGCAGATCATGTATGGCCTCCGCGGCGAGCGGCGCCTCGATGAATGGGAGGTCCCGTGGCTCGCCGGCTACGAAGGCGCCAAACCGGTCCGCATTGGCAACGCAGCGGCCACCCAGCTGCAGCTGGATATCTACGGCGAAGTGATGGATGCGCTCTTCCAGGGAAGCCGCAACGGCCTTCCCGCAGAGCATGCGGCTTGGGATCTGCAAGCGACCATGATCGAGCACCTCGAGACCATCTGGCGAGAACCGGACGAGGGGATTTGGGAAGTGCGCGGCGGTCGCCAGCATTTCACGCATTCAAAGGTGATGGCCTGGGTGGCCTTCGACCGCGCCATCAAAGCGATCGAACAATTCGGCTTCAAGGGCCCGATTCAACGCTGGCGCAGGGTACGCGGGCAGATCCACGAGCAGATTTGTGAGCAGGGGTACAATTCGCAGGTGGGCGCGTTCGTGCAAACCTACGGATCGACGGTGCTCGATGCGAGCGCGCTGCTCTTCCCCCTGGTCGGGTTCCTGCCGCCGTCCGATCCGCGCGTGAAATCCACGGTGGAGGCGATCGAGCGACATCTGATGGTGGGTGGTCTTGTCCTGCGCTACGATCCCAAGCGCACCAAGGATGGGTTGCAATCACGCGAAGGCGCATTTCTCGACTGCAGCTTCTGGCTTGCAGACAACCTGATCCTGTTGGGTCGTTACGACGACGCCAAGAGGCTCTTCGAACACCTGCTGTCATTGTGCAACGACGTCGGCCTACTCGCGGAGGAATACGACACCGCTACAGGTCGCATGGCGGGTAATTTCCCCCAGGCGTTTTCGCATGTGTCTCTCGTCAACACGGCGCACAACCTGGAAAAGCACGACAAGCCGGCGGAGCAGCGGTCCGGGTGGAAACGGAAAACCCCGCGGACTTAGAGGAAGGCGAGGGCGAGGCGCCTCCGGTAGACATTCGACCGACGCGCGCGCAGACAGACCCAGAGGTCAGGAAGAGCCAAGCATGGGCCCCCTGGCCAGTGCCAAGACAGTCGCAGATCGAGGCGTCGTTGGTGCGAAGATCCTATCCGCCGCGCGAGGATCGGCTCCAGGGTTGGCCCATCGTATTGAAATGCGCCTTCTGTTCGTCATCCAGGGAGGCATAGAACTCGTCCAGCGCGGGATGCAGGGTCTTCACCGCCAGTAGCAGCGCGATGAGCCGCGTGTCGACAGCGCCGAGCCGATCCACGACCGTTTGCGGCATCTGGCTTGGACATGATGTCCGGATTTCGCTTGCAGCCTTGGACGAGGCGGACTTGAGCGTGTCGAACGCACCCCGTTGTTGTTGGGTCAGCCGGATCGTTTCTTCGATGCGCTCCACCGGCAACTGGGAAAAACTCGCCGCCCGCTGGTCGCAGAGAGCCGGCAAGCCTGTGGCTGCCGGTGCGGACGCTGGGGCCTTGGCCCCGTTTTGAAGCTTTGCCGCTCCCATGGCGTCGAAGTTGCGCCTCTGCTCGTCGGTCAAGGAATTGTAGAATTCGTACAGCGGACCGCGTACGACCTGCACCGCCTGTATCATGGCAGCGAGCCGCTTCTGGACAGCGTCGAGCCGCCCGAGCGGCGTGAGCGGAATTTCGCTCGGACATGAGGCCTTGAGGATGTCGTTCGCCTGTGACGAGGCCGCCTTCAGGTGCTCCAGGCCGGTGACCTGGGTGCCGGTCGGATGAATGGATTGCTCGATGCGCTGCATCGG
Source organism: Alphaproteobacteria bacterium (assembly GCA_005888525.1). Classification (GTDB taxonomy): domain Bacteria; phylum Pseudomonadota; class Alphaproteobacteria; order Rhizobiales; family Hyphomicrobiaceae; genus AWTP1-13. Next base: position 172 of record VBAB01000720.1, on the reverse strand, counting down.
CAGATCGGTCACGCCTGGCGCCAGTCCCCCGCAGGCTTCATCCGGGTTCACTCGGCTGCTCGGGTTCAGACCACGCGCGCGTCCGCCATTGTCCAACGGTCTATATCCGTAAACGTCATAGAGCGTATTGATCGCGAGGGCAGGCCCAGGCCAATAGATGCTACCCACGATT
>VBAB01000145.1:9247-9666 GCA_005888525.1 Alphaproteobacteria bacterium | reverse complement strand
TTGCCAGCAGCCTGGATGGCACCGGTTGGACTATCGGTGGCTACCTGGGTTGGGCGGTATTGCCCAGCATTCGGTTCGATGTCGCTGTCGCACATAGTCGGATCGACTATAGCGGCAGTGCGGGAGCGGCAGTCGGGAGCTTCGACGGAGGAAGGTGGTTGGCCATGACCGACCTCGTGGGAACGTACTCATGGGGCAGGGCATTGTTAGAGCCCTCAGCTCAGATCTATTTGCTGCATGAGCACCAGGGTGCCTATACAGATAGCTTAGGTGGCCATCAGGACGCGTTTGATTTCACTCTCGGGCGGGCGAGCACGGGCGTCAAGGTGTCGTTGCCAATTGCGATTGGCTCAGGAATGACGTTCTCCCCATACCTCGGTACTTACGCCGACTTCTATTTTGGCATGTCGGGAAGTCAA
>VBAB01000145.1:0-9237 GCA_005888525.1 Alphaproteobacteria bacterium | reverse complement strand
CTACGATACCGGAGTTCGGCATCGGGGATGGCCTCGCTGGCAGGGCTGTGAGCGGTATCAATCTGTACGGAAGCAGCGGATGGTCGCTTGGCTTAGGAGGAGAGGCAGGCAACCTGTTCACGGGCAACGCCACGGTATGGACTGGCCGCATAAGTGGTGGGGTGAAATTCTAAAGTGATTTCGGGTGCGTTACTTGTCTTTTTTGCCTTGTGATCCCATGCAGATGTGAATGGTACAGTTGACAAATTGTAATAGGAAACGCGAAGGTCGATGGAGCCCCCTGGAGATCGCGAGCCGTAGGGTAAACGCTCGACGTTGCTGAGTTGGAGCATCGCGCAAGAGCGTCCTCGGACAAAAACAGTAGAGTTTGAGCCCATCAGACCCTACAGAACGCTTGTAGAGAACAACACCGGTGCGCGAAAACCCGGCAAATTCGGGCTTTTCCTACGATGACACTCAAGATTCGCATCATCCCCTGCCTCGACGTCAAGGACGGGCGCGTCGTCAAGGGCGTCAACTTCGTCGACCTGAAGGACGCGGGCGACCCCGTCGAGGCGGCCGCTGCCTACGACGCGGCCGGCGCCGATGAGCTGTGCTTCCTCGACATCACGGCCAGCCACGAGAACCGCGACACCATCTTCTCCATCGTCGAGCGCACGGCGGAGCGCTGCTTCATGCCGCTCACGGTGGGCGGCGGCGTGCGCGCAGTCGAGGACATCCGCAAGCTCCTGCACGCCGGCGCCGACAAGGTGTCGATCAACACCGCCGCCGTGCACCGCCGGCAGTTCGTGGCCGAAGGCGCCGACAAGTTCGGCGCCCAGTGCATCGTCGTCGCCATCGACGCCAAGCGCGTGTCGCCGCCGGGCACCCCGCCGCGCTGGGAGCTGTTCACCCACGGCGGCCGCAAGCCCACGGGGCTGGAGGCCATCGCCTACGCGCGCGAGGTCGTCGCGCTCGGTGCCGGCGAGATCCTGCTCACGTCAATGGACCGCGACGGCACCAAGGCCGGCTTCGACCTGGCGCTGACCCGCGCGATCGCCGATGCCGTCACCGTGCCGGTCATCGCCTCCGGCGGCGTCGGCACGCTCGAGCACCTGGTCGAGGGCGTGACGCAGGGCCACGCCAGCGCCGTGCTGGCCGCCTCCATCTTCCACTACGGCACCTTCAGCATCGGCCAAGCCAAGCGCCACATGGCCGCCGCCGGCCTGCCGATGCGTCTCGACGGGCTGGCGGCCTGAGCGTCGCTGCGCGAGCGGGGGCCAGCCCCCGCGCCCCTGCTGTCGGGGCATCCGCCAGATCACCCGTTTTCTCTACGAGAAGCGGTAAGTTCGAGGGTGTTCCTCGGTCAGGCATAAGGTGGACCCTAGATTAGACCGAGAGCACACCAAGTTCGGCAGAAGTTGGGGCCTGAGCTGCCGTTCGGCCGAGACGTCCCGCACGCGAAAAGATGACCCAATGCTGGCCTGCAAGACCAGCCAGTCGAGATTTTTTCCGGTCAACGGGTGGACGCGACGACACGATTCATCGTCATAATCAGTTCTGACCCACTAAATTTCTTTTGTAGAAATGCTGCCACGCTCTCCTTCGATACGGGTGGTGCTGCGTAGCCAGAGATTACAATTATTCGCATGCCCTGCGCATGAAGCTCATCGATTAGGCCGCAGGACGTTTCCTGCTTGAGATTGACGTCCACAATGGCCAGTTCCGGCCTTTGTGCGTAGGCTAGGCCTCTAGCCTGGGCGGTGGTCGCCGTTGGGCCGACAACATGCATTCCAATTTGCTCCAGCGCCGACTTCAATGCTTTTGCGACTTGCCAAGCATCCTCGACGATCAACACACGAACCCCCTTCAACAGGTCGATGTTCCGTCCGTCAGGCGTGCTGGCCATATCGCTTTTCACGAACACAACCTTTCACGCCGGGCGCAGCAGCGGAAGCGTAAAGCGAAATATCGCTCCCCCCTCGATCCGGTTCTCCGCCGAAACCTGTCCGCCGTAGTTCTCCACGATGGTCCGGACGATTGATAGTCCGAGCCCTGTGCCTTCCTTCTTTGTTGTGTAGAACGTATCAAAGACCTGGCTGAGGTCGCGGCCGGGAATCCCGGTGCCGGTGTCACTTACCGACACTTCCACTCGCGAGTCTTTGGCTAACGCCGTTCGGATGGTTATCGCGTGAGCCTCTGCAGCGCAGTCGGATATTGCATCCATCCCGTTGGTGGCGAGATTGAGAAGCACCTGTTGGATGTGAATTCGATCCGCCTTCACTGGCAATGGCTGCTGAATGCCTTTGGCGCATAAGGCGATGCCTCGCTTGGCGGCCTCCGGCGAAAGCATACGCACGGCATCCGCTATCGCCTCATTGAGGTCGAACTCTTGCAGCGCAGGTTCAGGTCTGCGCTTCAGAAGCTTCTTCAAGTGTTGAATGATTTCTGCCGCGTGCTTGATGGCTTGCTGTGTGTCGGCAATAGCTGCTTCGGCTCGTGCCCGCTCCGGCGGATTCGCCGTGAGCAGACGCTCCGCCGTCTCGGAGTTGAGCATGGCGGCCTCCAGCGGTTGACTGAGCTCGTGCGCAAAGGACGCGGACAACGCCCCGGCTATCGCCGTTCGATTGAGGTGCGTCACCTCAAACAACCGCTGGCGGGCTTCCAGCTGTGCGCTTCGGCGCGCGCGTCGCTCGATCAGGAGCCAGCATATGATCCCAGCTGCGCACACCAGGGTCAGAAAGATGCTTATGAGCTGCCACCGGTAACGTTCCCATGCGGTTGGCTCGCGAAACTCTATGATGCTGCCAGCCGGCAGACGTGCCTCACTGATCTTCCAACGTTGAAGCTCCCGCCAATCATAGGTTGGCGCACTCAGCCCTAATGCAGGTGTCTTGATATCGCCAGGGGTCGCACCCTCCAGGATTTGGATTGCAACGGTCGTGCTTTGCTCCGCAAATCGCCGGGTCGACAGCAAAGGACCACCGACAATGCCGCGGCCAAGGTTGCTATCGATGAAGCCGAAGATGGGTGCGCTTGCCAATTCATGAAGCCGAGACAAAACACGATCATTCTCCTGTGGAACGCCGCGCGCATCGACGTGGACGTGAGCGTAGTAGATTGCGGAGCGAGGTGGTAATTCGGCGACGCGCCTCGCTATGTCGTCGATCGACAGTCCGTTTAACCATTCCAGAGTCACACGAGTTTGAAGATGCTGGAGCGCACGATGGTACTCAGCCAACCAGAATTTTTCGATCGGCGAGTCGCCGATGATTACCGCTATGTGCGCTGTGTCCGGCAATACACGCAGGATGTGTTCGACTGGTTGTGCTTGATTGAACATGCTCCCCACGATGGTATCATTAATGCCGCAAGGAACGTCCCTGAGCGCGCGTTCGTCAGTTCCAGTGATGAGTAGTGGCGTCGACGGTAAGAACTGTGCTCGATTCCGCAAAAAGAACCGTGCAGCGGGTGCGCCCATTGCAACAATGAGATCAAGGTTACGCCCGGCAAAAAGCGCGCGCAGGTAGTCGAGGAAGGGTTCTTGGTCCTGCGACGGCCCAAAGCGTTCAGTCTGGAGAGAGGCTTCGTATAGATCGATTGCATAGGGCGATTGCTTGAGGAGTCCTTCACGAAACCGTCCTGCGATCTCGTTCCACGGCGCGAAGTACGGACCGAATGAGTGCAAAACGAGAACCCGCCGCGGTTGGGCCGCCGCTGAGCCAAGCAAGGTGAAAAAGATCAGTACCACCCCTGCAGCAATAGCTCGGCTGTGGCCCCACATCAGCGGCAAAATCCCTCGAACAGCACCAAACCCAGGAGAGCTTACTCCCGTTGGCCATTGCGGGCATCGGGGAAAACCCTCAGTAATTAATGATCCGTCGGCTCTGCTTTGGTCGGCTCCTGGCGCTCTTGCGCCGTACGGGGACGATCGTCGGATCGTCCGCCTTGAAGGTCCCCCATGAAGCCCGCCGTCCTCGTCGCCGCCAGATTTCTCCCGCGCTTGCTCGGCCGGCTGGGAGAGCACTACGCCTTGCACGGCCTGGAGCGTCCTGAGCCCGATGCCGTCCCACCGGAGGCGCGCGACGCCCGCGCCCTCATCACCATTGGCGGCATCAAGACCGACGCGGCGCTGATGGACGCCTTGCCGAAGCTCGGCCTGATCGCCTGCTACGGCACCGGCTACGAGGGCGTCGACCGCGCAGCGGCCCGCGTGCGGGGCATCGTCGTCACTCACGCTGGCGACGCCAACGCGACGGCGGTGGCGGAGTTCGCGTTCGGCCTCGTCATCGCCAGCGCGCGCGGCATCATCCGCGGCGACCGTTACGTGCGCGCGGGCCGCTGGCGCGGCGACATCATCGAGCGCACGGCGATTACGCCGGAGCTGGCGGGCCAGCGCCTCGGCATCTACGGCCTGGGCTCGATCGGCGCCAAGGTCGCCACGCGTGCCGCCGCCTTCGAGATGCAGATCGGCTACCACAATCGAAGGCCGCGCCAGGACGTGCCCTACGCCTATCACCCGACGCTGATCGGGCTCGCCACGTGGGCCGACATCCTGGTCGTGGCCGTGCGCGCCGACGCCGGCAACACCCGCGCGATCAACCGCGAGGTTCTCGCCGCGCTGGGCCCCAGAGGCCACCTGATCAACATCTCGCGCGGCATCGCCGTCGACGAGGCCGCCTTGTGCGACGCGCTGGAGGCCGGCGCAATCGCCGGCGCCGCCCTCGACGTGTTCGAGCGCGAGCCCAACATCCCCGACCGCCTCTTGGGCCTCGACAACGTCGTCCTCACCCCGCACATGGCGGCCATCTCCGCCAACGCGCAGCGCGCCCAGCGCGACCTGATGTTCGCCAACCTCGAAGCCTTCTTCGCCGGCCGCCCCGTGCTCACCCCGGTGCCGGAGTAGCCGATTGCTGGCAAGGCCATGATGATCGGGCTATCGTGGCGCATGCCCATGCCCATGGCCGCGACTGCCAGTGACGAGCAAGCAGACTATGTGGTGGTCGGCGCCGGCTCGGCCGGCTGCGTGCTGGCCAATCGCCTGAGCGCGGACGGCTCCCGCGTCGTGCTGCTGGAGGCCGGCCCGCGCGACTGGCACCCGATGATCCACGTGCCGGCGGGCGTCCTGAAGCTGCTCTACAATCCGCTGGTCAACTGGAACTACGCCACCGATCCCGAGCCCGGCATCGCCGGCCGCCAGATCCATTGGCCGCGCGGGCGCGTGCTCGGCGGCTCCAGCTCGATCAATGGCATGCTCTGGATCCGCGGCAACCCGGCCGACTACGACGGCTGGTCGCAGATGGGCTGCAAGGGCTGGTCGTTCGACGAGGTGATGCCGTATTTCAAGTCGATCGAGCGCTATGCACCCGGCGACCCCGAGCAGCGGGGAAAGAGCGGCCCGATCCTGGTCGAGGACTACCGCACGACCCTGGACCTGACCCGCCGGTTCGTCGATGCCGCCCAGCAGGCCGGCATCCCGCTCACCAAGGACCTCAACGGCCGCCAGCACGAGGGCGTCGGCTTCTCGCAGATGTCGCGCAACGGCCGTTTCCGCGGCTCGACCGCGCGCACCTTCCTGGCGCAGGCGAGAGGCCGGCCCAACCTCCGCGTCGAGACCAAGGCCTTCGCCACCCGGCTGCTGTTCGAGGGCAAGCGCTGCGTCGGCGTCGCCTTCCGCCAGAAGGGCCAGGATCGGCAGGTGAGGGCCGCGCGCGAGGTGATCCTGTCGGGCGGCACCATCAACTCACCGCACCTGCTGCAGGTGTCGGGCATAGGCCCGGGTGCGCATCTCAAATCGATCGGCGTCCCCGTCGTCCACGATCTTCCCGGCGTCGGCGCCAATCTGTCCGACCACTACGCCATTCGCATCTCGCATCGCGTCAAGGACGCGGTATCCATCAACGAGCTGTCGCGCGGGCTCAGGCTCGGCCGCGAGATCGCCCGCTGGCTGACGACCGGGCGCGGCGCGCTCACCTTCGGGGTGTCCAGCGCGCAAGCCTTCGCCCGCAGCCGCGAGGGGCTGGCCAGCCCCGACATCCAGTTGCTGTTCTCGCCGGCCAGCTACGACCACAACAAGTTCGGAGAGCTGGAGCGCGAGCCCGGCATGACCATTGCGGTCAGCATCGCCAGGCCCGAGAGCCGCGGCACCATCATGGCCAAGTCGTCCGACCCGTTCGTGCGCCCGTCGCTGAAGCCCAACTATCTGTCGGTGCCCAACGACCTGCGCGTCTCGCTCGCCGGCATTGCCATCGCGCGCCGCATCTTCGCCGCTCCCGCGCTGGCCCGCCACAGCGTTGCGGAGATCACGCCCGGCCCCGGCGTCACTACTCCTGAGGCACTCTCCGACTACATCCGCCAGCAGGGCACCACGATTTATCACATCGTCGGCACCTGCAAGATGGGCGAGGACCCGATGGCCGTGGTCGATGCCCGGCTGAAGGTGCGTGGCCTCACCGGCCTGCGCGTCATCGACGCCTCCGTCATGCCGACGGTCACCACCGCCAACACCAACGCCCCCACCATCATGATCGCCGAGAAAGGCGCCGCCCTGATCCGGGAGGACGGGGGTGTCTGAATCCCCACCTGTCATCCCGGAATTTCGCAAAGCGAAATATCCGGGACCCAGGGGTCAGTGTGGAGGTGGGGCTGTTGGGTCCCCGCTCTGTGCGCCTGCGCGCTCCGGCCGGTATGACAGGTGGCCCTCAACCCGCCGCCGCCTTGCGCTTGTTCTGCCGGTTGCTCACCAAATCCTCCACCACGGCCGGCTCGGCCAGCGTGGAGGTGTCGCCCAGGTTGGAGAAATCGTCCTCGGCGATCTTGCGCAGGATGCGGCGCATGATCTTGCCGGAGCGCGTCTTGGGCAGGCCCGGCGAGAACTGGATCTGGTCCGGCGAGGCGAGCGGGCCGATCTCCTTCCTCACGTGCGCCACCAGCTCCTTCTTGAGCTCGTCGCTGGGCTGATTGCCCTGGATCAGCGTCACGTAGCAGTAGATGCCCTGGCCCTTGATGTCGTGCGGATAGCCCACCACCGCGGCCTCGGCCACCTTGGGATGCGACACCAACGCGGACTCCACCTCCGCCGTGCCGAGCCGGTGGCCCGAGACGTTGATCACGTCGTCGACGCGGCCCGTGATCCAGTAGTAGCCGTCGGCGTCGCGCCGGCAGCCGTCGCCGGTGAAGTACATGCCCTTGTAGGTGGAGAAGTAGGTCTGCACGAAGCGTTCGTGATCGCCGAACACGGTGCGCATCTGGCCGGGCCAGCTGTCGAGGATGACGAGATTGCCGGAGGCAGCGCCCTCCAGGACAGTCCCCTTCTCGTCCACCAGGGCGGGCTTGATGCCGAAGAACGGCCGCGTCGCCGAGCCGGGCTTGAGCTTGGTGGCGCCGGGCAGCGGCGTGATCAGGATGCCGCCGGTCTCCGTCTGCCACCAGGTGTCGACGATCGGGCAGCGGCCCTCCCCGACCACGCGGTGATACCACTCCCACGCCTCCGGATTGATCGGCTCGCCCACCGTGCCCAGCAATTTCAGCGACGAGCGGTCCGTGCGCTTCACGTAGTCGTCGCCCATGCCCATGATGGCGCGGATGGCGGTCGGCGCGGTGTAGAAGATGTTGACGTCCCACTTGTCGATTACGTGCCAGAAACGCGAGGGCGTCGGATAGTTCGGCACGCCTTCGAACATCAGCGTGGTCGCACCGTTGGAGAGAGGGCCGTAGAGGATGTAGCTGTGGCCCGTCACCCAGCCCACGTCGGCCGTGCACCAGTAGACGTCGCCGTCGTGATAGTCGAACACGTGCTGGTGCGTGAGCGAGGCGAAGACGAGATAGCCGCCGCCCGTGTGCAGCACGCCCTTGGGCTTGCCGGTGGAGCCGGAGGTGTAGAGGATGAACAGCGGGTCCTCCGCGCTCATCTCGACGGCAGCGCAGTCGGCGTCGACCTTCACCAGCTCCTCGTGCAGCCAGATGTCCCGGCCGGCGCTCCAGGGCACGGGTGAGCCGGTGCGGCGCACCACCAGCACCTTCTCGTCGCCCTTGCCCTTCTTCAGCGCCTCGTCGGTGTTCTTCTTGAGCGGGATCGGCCGGCCGCCGCGCACGCCCTCGTCCGCCGTGACGATGAACTTGGAGTCGCAGTCGACGATCCGCCCCGCGAGGCTGTCCGGCGAGAAGCCGCCGAACACCACGGAGTGGACGGCGCCGATGCGGGCGCAGGCGAGGATGGCGTAGGCCGCCTCCGGGATCATCGGCAGGTAGATGGTGACGCGGTCGCCCTTCTTGACGCCGTTGCGCTTGAGCACGTTGGCGAACTTGCACACGCGCTCGTGCAATTGGCGGTAGGTGATCTTCTCGTCCATCGTCGGGTCGTCGCCTTCCCAGATGATGGCGACCTGGTCAGCGCGATTTTTCAGATGCCGGTCGACGCAGTTGGCGCAGACGTTGAGCGTGCCGTCCTCGTACCACTTGATGGAGACGTTCTTGGGATCGTAGGAGGTGTTCTTGACCCGGGTGTAGGGCTTGATCCAGTCGATGCGCTTGCCGACCTCGCCCCAGAACCCGTTGGGGTCCTCCAGCGAGCGCTTGTACATCTGCAGGTACTTCTCGTTGTCGATGAAGGCCCGGCTCGCCCACTCGGCTGGAACGCTGTAGACCTTGTCGGACATCTCGGCTCATCCTCCCGGAACGGCACTGCGTTGCGCCTATTATCGGCAGCCAGCGCAGATGGGCAACCACCCGTTTGGTCGAAGGGAACGCGAGCAGTAGCGGCCACGTGCCTTCCTAGGTGGGGTGTCTGTCGCGGGTGCGGCCGTTCACCCTGCTCCACCCGTCATCCCGGAAGCGAAGCGGAGGCTATCCGGGACCCGCGATTGACGCAGGAGCCTGCCGCAAGGTCCCGGCTCTGCGCATGCGCATGCTCCGCATGCGCGCTTCGGCCGGGATGACAGGTGCGCAGGGCTAGGATGTCCGTCCCGCTCGCCGCAGGGGGAGGCAACATCGCCGCAACCGTGTCGAGACCTGCCGGCCTACTCGGCCGCTTCGCGCTGGGGCTGGTAGCGAGCTTTCGGAATCGGATGACCGGCATCGCGTGCTGCAGCGAGCCACGCGTCCATCGCCACGCGCACCTCTGCCACCGCTTCCTCCGGCGTGGCGCCGAAGGCGGAGCAGGACTTGAGGTCCGGAACATCGGCAACCCAGGCGCCGTCTTCCTTGGACCAGAATACGATGATGGCGTAGCGGTTCATGCGGGCATCACAGCTTCAGCTC
>VBAB01000719.1 GCA_005888525.1 Alphaproteobacteria bacterium | reverse complement strand
ACTATCGCTCGACGCAGCCGATCCTGGCCGCATCCAACGCCGTCATCGGCCTCGCGCGCGAGCGGTTCACGAAGAACTTGCGCTCGCACAGGGGCGCTGGAGAGAAGCCCGCGCTGGTCTCGGTGCTCGACGACATCGGCCAGGTCGACTGCATCGTCACCACGATCCTCGAGAACCGGGAAGCCGGCGTCGCGCTCAAGGAGCAGGCGGTGCTGTTCCGCACGGCGCACCACAGCGCCATGCTCGAGATCGAGCTGACGCGGCGCAACATCCCGTTCGTCAAGTTCGGCGGCCTCAAGTTCATCGAGGCCGCACACGTCAAGGATATGCTCAGCGTTCTGCGCTGGGCGGAGAACCCGGCCGACCGGGTGACGGGTTTCCGCGTGGTGCAGCTGCTGGAGGGCATCGGCCCCGCCACCGCCGGCAAGGCGCTCGACCGCATATCCGGTCGCGCCCTCACCGATGCGCTGGCGACCTTCAGTCCCCCCGCCAAGGCGGCCGGAGCGTGGCGCGATCTCGTCACCTTGATGCAACGACTAAACGGCGAGACGGCGGGATGGCCGGCGGAGTTCGATCTCGTGCGCCAGTGGTATCAGCCGCATCTCGAGCAGCGCTATCCGGACGCCGCGGTGCGCGCCGGCGATCTCGAACAGCTGCAGCGCATCGCCGGCGGCTACGGCTCGCGTGCCCACTTCCTCACCGACCTCACGCTCGATCCACCCAGCGCCACCAGTGACGAGGCGGGACCGCCGCGGCTGGACGAGGACTATCTCATCCTCTCCACCATCCATTCGGCCAAGGGCCAGGAGTGGAGGTGCGTCTTCGTGCTCAACGTGGTCGACGGCTGCATCCCCTCCGACATGGCGACGGGCAGTGCCGAGGAGATCGAGGAGGAGCGGCGCCTGCTCTACGTCGCCATGACGCGGGCCAAGGACCAGCTGCTGCTCCTGCTGCCGCAGCGCTTCTACGTGCACAGCCAAGCCCGGCGCGGCGACAAGCACCTCTATGCGTCGCGCACGCGCTTCATCCCGGCGGGCATCGCCGGTCATTTCGAGCCGAGATCGTGGCTGGGGTCCGGCCGCGGATCGCAGCCCGGGGCCCAGCGCACCTCGGCCACGGTCGACATCGGCGCCCGCATGCGCCAGATGTGGCGCGGCACCGGCACTTGAGTCGGCTGCCATGAAATGTGCAAGCTGGGCTGGCATGTCGCCAGAAACGAGGCCGGCGTGACTCCCCTCCCCCTCGCGGGGAGGGGGATCCTGCAGCTTGGTTGGGAGAGAGCATGGACAAAATCAACCAGCGCATCGCGGCGGAGCTCGGCGTGGGCGTCCCGCAGGTGGCGGCGGCCGTGGAGCTGCTGGGCGAAGGCTCCACCGTGCCGTTCATCGCCCGCTACCGCAAGGAGAAGACGGGCGGCCTCGACGACACGCAGCTCCGCAAGCTGGAGGAGCGGCTCGGCTACCTGCGCGAGCTGGAAGACCGGCGCGCAACGGTGCT
>VBAB01000758.1 GCA_005888525.1 Alphaproteobacteria bacterium | reverse complement strand
CAGCCCGAACAGGGAGGGGCGGCTGATGTTGGCCAGCCCCGAGACGCCCCCCGTCAGCCACTCCTCGTTGCGGATGACGAGCCACACGAACACGGAGAAGGCCAGCGTCACGAAGGCAAGGTAGTGCTTCTGCACGCGCAGTGCCGGAAAGCCCAGCACGATGCCCACCACGAAGGCGGCCACCCCGGATGCGGCAAAGGCCGTACCGAACGGCATGCCGGCCTTGATCATGATGGCGGTGGTGTAGGCGCCGATGCCGAGAAAGGCCGCCTGCGCCAGCGTCTCCTGGCCGGCATAGCCGACGATCAGATTGACGCCCATGGCGGCAACGGCCGTCACCAGCCACAGGGTGAGAATGTAGGTGCCGTAGCGCTTCAGCCCGGCATAGGGAATGCCTGTTACGGTGAGATCGACCGGCGCCAGGACCAGCACCAGGAGGGCGAGGACGACCAGCGCGAGCGTGCCTCGCCTCATACCGCACGCTCCTCTCTGCGGCCGAGCAGCCCCTGCGGCCGGAACAGGATGATCAGCACCAGCAGGCACAGCGGTACGGCCTGGCGGTAGGCGGTCGAGACGTAGGCGGCCGCCAGGTTGTCGATGACGCCGACCAGGAGGCCGCCGGCGATGGCGCCTCGCACCTGGTTGAAGCCGCCCACGATCGCCGCGACGAACGCGGCCAGGCCCAGCGTCTCGCCGTTGGAGAACTTGGCCAGATAGATCGGCGAGATCAGCAGGGACGCCATGGCCGCCAGCGCCGCGTTGATGAGGAAGGTGTAGAGGATCATGCGCTCGACGTTGACGCCAAGGATGCGCGCCACCGCCGGGTTCTGCGCCGTTGCCTGCATCTGCCGCCCCGTGCGCGTCGCCGCCAAGAACCAGCTCAGCGCCACGATGGTCGCCAGCGCGACGGCGAGCACGCCCAGCTGCGCCAGCGAGACCTTGACGCCCAAGAGCGAGACCACCGTGTCCGGGAGGATGGTGGGGAAGGGCTGCGCCTCGGCGCTGTACGAGACCTTGACGCCCAAGAGCGAGACCACCGTGTCCGGGAGGATGGTGGGGAAGGGCTGCGCCTCGGCGCTGTAGATGTCCTTGACGCCGTCCTTGAGGAAGATCGCGAGCGCAATGGTAGAGATGACGAGAGGGAGTACGCCCTGGCGGATCAGCGGGTCGACGATGATGGCCTTGAAGAGCAGGCCCAGCATCAGCATCGCCAGCGTAACGGCGAGCAACGCCGCGAGCGAGAACGGCAGACCCAACCACTTCATGCCCGCGAGCGCGAAGAACGCGGGCAGCATCACGAACTCGCCTTGCGCGAAATTGATGGTCTGCGACGTCTGCCACAGCAGCGTGAAGCCGATGGCTGCCAGAGCGTAGATGGCGCCGGTAGCAAGGCCGGCAATCACCAGCTGCAGGAAGTCCGTCATGGCACGGCGCTCACGAGTGCCGCAGGGGTCGCTTGCGGCGCGGCAGGTATCGTCGCGCAGGGATCATACCATCGTGCATCTGGTGCGCCGTGAGTGGCGCCTCCCCCTGGAGGGGGGAGGGCGATGCGTCCGCGGCTTGGATCGGCCATCGCCAACTTTGCCGCGGACTCGACGGCCGATCCAAGTCGCTGGACGCATCGGGTGGGGGTGACCGACCGCGTGCGTGACAAGGCCACCCCCACCAGGAACGCCATCGGACTTAGACGGCCGACGGTCTGTGGCGCCACTGTCGAGGACGGCCGTCCAAGTCCGTGGCGTTCCATCCTCCCCCCTCCAGGGGGAGGCGAACACGCCCCGCGGCTCGGCTTCACTTCTTGAGCTTCGGCAGCGTCTGGGTGATGACCTGCTTGCCGTCCTTGACCTCGGCGAGAAAGGAGATGCGGTCGATCTCGCCGGTGTCGTCCCAGGTCGCCTCGATCAGGATGCCCGGCACCTTGTCGGGCGTGATGGTAAGGCCGTGCAGCGCCTCGGCGATGGCCTTCGCATCGAGCTTGCCGGCCTTCTCGGCCGCGGCCTTGATCATGTAGGGCGCGATGTAGCCTTTCACGCCGTTGTGGTCGGGCTTGTAGTTGAATTTGGCCTCGAACTTCTTGCCGAAAGCCTGGATCGCCGGGATCGGCGCATCGACGGTGAGGCCGACATGGCCCTTCACGCCATTGGCCGCGTCCTTGGCGAGATCGATCACTTTCTGGCCGAGCAGCGTGGTCTCGCCGATCAGCGGCTTGTCCAAGCCCTGCTTCCTGGCCTCGATCAGGAAGCGCGCGCTCTCCTCCTCGTTGAGATAGACGAAGATGGCATCGGCGTTGGCGCCCTTGAGCTTGATGACGTCGGCGGCGAAATCGGCCTGGCCGGCCTCGGTGGAGAGATCGGCCAGCACCTTGATGCCGCGGGTCTCCAGCTCCTTCATGATGGCATTGCGGCCGCCTTTGCCGAAGTCGTTGTTGACGTAAACGATCGCCAACGACTTGGCCTTGACCTCGTCGCGCAGATAGTTGGCGATCTTCGGCATCGACACGTTCTGGCCGAAGGAGGTGCGGAAGAGATACTTGGAGCCCTGCGCCGTGAGGTTGGCGGCCTCGCCGCCGATCACCTGCGGTATTTGCGCCTCATTGGTGAGCTGCAGCGTGGCGCTGACGGAGCCGGAGTAGATCGGGCCGAAGATCGCGACCGGCTTGTCGTCGAGCGCGCGCTGAATGGCGGCGCGCGCCTTGCCGGGGTCGGAGCCGGTATCGACGAACTCGAGCATGATTTTCTTGCCGAGGATGCCGCCCGCCGCATTGATCTCGTCGACCGCCAGGGATGAGCCGTTCTTCCAGTTGGCGCCGAC
>VBAB01000757.1 GCA_005888525.1 Alphaproteobacteria bacterium | reverse complement strand
AGGAGCGGAATCGACAGAGCCGCGCCGATCTTCAGGCGCCAGGAAAAATCGACGAGCTCGGGGCTCGGCCCGCTGTCGGCGGCCGGCACGCCCTTGGGCTCGAGCGCCATGCCGCAGATCGGGCAGATGCCAGGCCCCTGCTGCACGATCTGGGGATGCATGGGGCAGGTGTAGAGCGTGCCGGCCGGCGCGGCCTTGGCCTGCAAGGTGCCAGCTTCGGCTCGCATATCCAGGTACCGCGCCGGATCGGCGATGAACGCCTCGCGGCAGCGCGGATTGCAGAAATAATGGCGCACGCCATCGTGGACGTGGGTGTGCTTGGCCGTCGCCACCTCGACCCTCATGCCGCAGACCGGGTCGATCGCGGTCGCCTCGGGTGGTGCTGCCGCGGGAGACGAATGGCGATGGTGCGCGTGGGCCATGACCGGATTACGCCACGGGGAGGGTCGATACCCTCATGGGGTATAAGCGATTGACCGCGTATACCCTCCAGCGGTATATGTCAACGATGAACACCGCCAGCAAGGCATCGTGCCGCAAGCGCCTGAGCCGCATCGAAGGCCAGGTGCGAGGGCTCGCGCGCATGGTCGAGGACGATCGCTACTGCATCGATATCGTCACGCAGATCTCGGCGGTGCGGGCGGCGCTCGGGCGCGTCGAGGAGGAGATCCTGCGCGATCACGTGGCCCACTGCGTCGAGCACGCCATTGCCAGCGGCAACGCCGCCGAGCAGCGCAAGAAAGTGGCCGAGCTGATGGATGTTCTCGGTCGCAGCCAGCGCTAGTGTTACGTCACAAACATTCGCGCGCTTTGGTCATCCTGGTGCTTGTCACCGGGATCCATCGTGCAGCAGGCTCTGGCGTTTGCGGATGGTTGGATGCCGGGGACAAGCCCCGGCATGACAACCGGGTTCGTCTTGTTTGAGTCAGAACACTAGCGGCCTACTTGATCGGCGAGAACGGGGCCGCCAGCAGGATCTTCGTCTCCTGCTTGAGGACCGGGCTGTCGCCAGGCGGGGGCCAGATCCCGTCGGCGGTTGCCTTCTTGCGGACGGCGATGCGCTCATCGAGGCTCTTGTAGGCCCAGATGTGCATCCACTGGTTGAGCCCGCCGATGTCGGAGGTGAAGACGCCGGTCAGCGGCGAGAGCTTGATGCGGCCGGGTAGGTATTCACCCCAGCGCTGGGCCATGCTGGGGATGCTGCCGGGCTTCAGCACGTAGCTGCGCATCTCGAAATAGGGGCCCTGGTTGGAGGGGGCGAGCGGGGGCGAATAGGGCAGCGGCTCGAAGATCTCCGACCTCATCTCGGCGATGAGCTCCGAGGTCTTTGGCGGCCAGATGCCGCGCTTGACGGCCTCGGCGCGGATTTTCGAGCGCTCCAGCGTGTTCTCGTAGGGCCAGACGTGGATGGCCTGATTGAGCGGGCCGATCTCGGTGTACCAGAAGGCGGCGAGGGGAGAGAGCTTCAGGCGCGGCTCGAGCGCGTCGGTCCAGCGCTTGAGGAATTCGGGGAGCGTGCGGG
>VBAB01000756.1 GCA_005888525.1 Alphaproteobacteria bacterium | reverse complement strand
ATCTACCAGAAGATCGACGAGCTGGCGGAGAAGGGCGTCGTGTGCCCCTATGCCTGCGCCTGTGCACAGGGGCGCCTCCTCAAGTGCGCCAGCGACACGCCGGCGCAACGTCTGATCGAGCTCCCACCCCTGAAGCGGCGGCACATCGAGTTCCCGCAAGTTCTCGCCGGGGGGCCGGCCCTCGAGACGGCCTGACTGTTGTCGTTCAGAGTTGCTCGTCGTCCCGCGGTGTCGCGCTGGCTCGTGGCCCGCAAGTATCGTAGGAAGCATGAGCTCGTGTGCGCCCCGGCCAGCCGCCGGCGCCGCGCGCGTTTTGGGGCAGGCGCGGATTACTGACGCGCAGAGGACCGGCGAGCCAGGCATGGGAGAGGCGGCATGAAAGGCAAGAAAGAGGTCATCGATATCCTGAACGAGGCCCTGAAACACGAGCTGGGCGCCGTCAACCAATACTGGCTGCACTACCGCATGCTCGACAACTGGGGCTTCACCAAGCTCGCCAAGAAGGAGCGCAAGGAATCGATCGAGGAGATGCAGCACGCCGACAAGCTGGTGGTGCGCATCCTGTTCCTGGAGGGCCTGCCCAACCTGCAGTACATCGCGCCGTTGATGATCGGGCAGACCCTCAAGGAGGCGCTGGAGTGCGACCTCAAGGGCGAATACAACGCGCGCGATCTCTACACGCGGGCACGCGGCATCTGCCGCACCCACGAGGACCTGGTGTCGATGCAGCTGTTCGAGGACCTGCTGAAGGACGAGGAGAGCCACATCGACTTCCTCGAGACCCAGCTCGACCTGATGGACAAGGTCGGCGTGCAGAACTACGGGCAGCTGCAGGCCGATTCCGCTGACGACGTGGATGGGGACTGATCGCGAAGCATCAATCCTCGCACCACATGCGCTGCAGATTGGCGGCGCACTTGGCGAGGAGGTCGCCGTCGGCCGTCTTGCCCTCGCGCTCGAATAGACGCCGCCGGGCCGTCTCCAGCTCGAACAGCAGCTCGCGGTGCGCGGGATCGCGGATGTAGCTGCGCACCCAGCCGACCGCCGCCAGCCGCCGGCCCCGCGTGACGGGCGCCACGCGATGGAGTGTGGTGGAGGGGTAGGTCAGGACGCTGCCGGGGCCGAGCTTGAAGGCGTCCTCGCCGGCGGCGCTCTCAATCACCAACTCGCCGCCGTCGTAGCTCTCGGGCGCCGACAGGAAGAGCGTGAACGAGACGTCGGTGCGCACGCCGCCCATCAGCGCGTCGTCGACGTGGGTGCCGTAGGCGTGGCCGGGCTCGTAGCGGGAGAAGATGGGGCCGAGGATGGTCTTGGGCCGGGTTGCCAACGCGAAAACGGCGTGCTCGGCCAGCCTCGCCTCGACGAGGGTACGCACCCGTTCCAGTTCCGGGCCGTCCGCCGCCTGCAGGTTCGCCTTGACGAGCTTCGCCGACCAGCCGGCCGTCGCCTTGCCGTCGACGAAGGTGGCGGCGGCGAGGTCGGCGTGCACCTCCGCAACGTCAGCCGCGGACAGGACATCGGCGATGGCCAGGATCATGCGTCTTCAGGGGCCGGACCCCTTCCCTCTGCGACAGGGGGTCAGACCCCTTTCACATCAGATAGCCTATAGATCGAGACGGTATGCGAAAGGGGTCTGACACCCTTAGGATGGAAAGGGGTCTGAACCCGTTCGAGGAATGGGTCTGACCCCAGGGAGGCGAAATGGCGAAGCTGACGCGCAAGCTGTGGGTCGGCATCGGCGCCGCCACGCTCGCTGGCGCCTCGGTCGCCGGCGGCGCCATGGCACAGGACGTCCACAAGGGACACAAAGACGGACCCGCATCGGCCGCGGAAGCCAAGAGCCCGGCGGAGAATCCCGCGGAGGGCGGGGAGGCCTATCTCACCGACGGCGGCCCGCGCGATACGCGCATCCGCTTCTATCGCGACATCGCGCTGATGCGCGGCCACCTACTGGTCGGCGGGCAGCTGATCGAGCTGGAGCTGTGGGACGAGGCGCTGCCGCATTTCCTGCATCCTACCGAAGAGCTCTACGGCCTGATGGAGAAATACATCAAGCTGCACAACATCCGCCCCTTCAGCCGCGAGCTGCAGGCGCTGGCTCAGGCCGTGAAGGCCAAGCGCAAGGGGGCATACGAGCAGGCGCTCAAGGTGGTCGACCAGCGGCTGGATGGCGCGCTGGAGGCGGTGAGGAAGTTCATGAATCCCCTGCGCGGCTTCACCGCGCGCTCCGCGGCCGAGGTGCTGAAGGTGGCGCTGAGCGAATACGCAACCTCCATCGAAGGCGGCCGCTTCGTGAAACCGGTCGAGTACCAGGACAGCCGCGGCTTCGTGTGGGAGGCGGAGCGCATGATCGAAGCCGCCGCGCCCGAGCTGACCAGGGTCGATGCCGCGGCCCTCGAGCGCATCCGCCGCGCGCTCGCAAAGCTGAAGGCGGCGTGGCCGGCGCCGATGCCACCCGCCATGCCCATCCTGCAGCCAGGCGAAATGTCGGCGCTGGTCTCGGACATCGAGCTGCACGCCTCGAGGTATTGATGGCGCGGTGGAGGAGATCTCCCTCTCCCCGTCCTTCACGGGGAGAGGGTCGGGGTGAGGGGCGGCCGCAGACCGCAGCATTTGTAGCCGCCCCTCACCCTAACCCTCTCCCCACTGAAGAGTGGGGAGAGGGGACTGGTTGGCGTCTGGCCGCGAGCGTGTTCGTCCTAAGCGCCGCGATGGGGTTTGCGGCGGTGGCGCTGTGGCCGGCCGAGCAAGGGGCGCGCGCGCAGCAGGCGGCCGACCCGGTTGCGGCGCTGAAGGCACGCTTCGCGCGACCGTCCTTTGTCCCGAACCCGTCCGGCAATCCGCCGACG
>VBAB01000755.1 GCA_005888525.1 Alphaproteobacteria bacterium | reverse complement strand
GAACTGGCGGAAGCCCATCACCGATTTGATGATCCCGAACACCGGTTCCGGGGTCTGCTTGCGCAAGGAATAGAGCTTCTTGCCTGCAGGCGTCTGCAGACGATGGCTCATGGCTTCGAGCGGCGTCGGGTTCTCCGGCGCCGGCGGTGCTTTGGCAAAGCGCTCCGACAAGGGCGGATAATGCGACTGCCGACCCTGCGCAATCATCGGATCGATCTGCGCCGCAGCGCAAAGCGCTACGTTGGTTTCGCTGAAGTAGCCGGTGTCCGCCAGCAATGTGTCCGGCTTGCCCAGATCCGCCGGCAAAGCCTCGATCCGCTTCAGCATCGGCTCGATCTGCTGCTTGTCGTTGGGCGCCTGAACCACCTGTGCGGCGACCACGAGAAGGCTGCCCGCCGCCACCACGGCTTGAGCGTTGTAGCACTGCTCGAACCCGCCGCCCGCCACCGGCATGATGCGCGACTCTTCGTCGGTCAGATTGATCTGATCCGTTGGCAGTGCGCCTTCCACCGGGGGCTGGGGCGGCTTGCCTCCGGGCTTCTTGCCCGTGGCCTTGGCCTTCGCCTCTCGCGCCGCCAGCTTGGCCGCGTGCTCGGCCTTCTCCCGCTCATACCGCTCCTTGGCGCGCGCTTCGATCTTGGCGCGCGCCTCGGCAAGCTTCGCTAATCGTTCCTCGCGGCGCGCCAATTCCTCAGGGATCAACATGCCGTCGGGCGCGTCAGCTTGGTCCGCAGCTTCCGCCCGCGCCAGCAGCTCGGCCACTTCCGCCTTCAGTTGGGCCTCGATCTTGCCGGCGTGCTCATACGACACCGCGCTGTGCCGGCTCGCATTGGCGTGGATCTTCGTGCCGTCGAGCGCAACGGTGCCCATCTTGAGCATCCCCATCTCGCGCGCCAACGCCAGCACCTGCACGAACACCCCCTCGATCTCCTTGAGAAACCGCCGCCGAAACGTCGCGATCGTATCGTGGTCGGGATGATCGTTCGCCGCGATGAAGCGGAACCCCACCGAATCGTAAGTCGCCCGCTCCAGCTTCCGGCTCGAAAACACGCCCGTCGCATAGCCGTAAACGAGCAGGCCGAGCAGCAGCGCGGGATGGTACGAAGCCGATCCCGTGCCCCGATAACTCCTGCTCATCGCCGACAGATCCAGCCCGTCAATGACCTCGACAACGAAGCGAGCCAAGTGCCTCTCCGGCAGCCACTCATTCACCGATGGCGGCAGGAGGTACGCGGTCTCGCGGTCAATCGTGCGGAAATTGCTCAAGAGCGCCCACCCAGAGACGAAGAAAGGCCGAATCAATGCATCGATTCTACCCGACGCCGCTCAGTGCGCTAAGTCCGACAGGCTGCTAGAGGCTCGATTTACGTTTGGTCAATGAATAGGGCACAAAAGCGAGGCGTGCGCCTAGATGTTGGGGGGAGGGGACGAGATTGTCGCCCGTGTCGAACAAGGCCGTCCTCTCTGGCGAAGTGAAAAGGCCGTCCTCTCTGGCGAAGTGAACATGCGCCGCGGCGTGGAGTTCCATTCTGACGTTCGGAAAGATCACCGGCCAGCAAGCTTGCCCCTTCGGGTGCCCTTTCAGAGCTTGCTCTCGCGTCAGTTTTGCCGAGTGGACATGGTTAAATCCTTTATGCCCTGCGGGCGCCCTGATCCCCAAAGTCCGAGCATTGGAATGGGTGCTCTTACAGGGAGGCAATAGGCATCTTGCTGCGGCTTGTGGAACATTTACGGTTGCTTTTGGTTGGAAAGTTGCTGTTGGCAGGCGAACGGGGCTGCCGACATTTATGGAGGCGACCTTGCACGGTCTGATTTATCTCATCGGCTTGATTGTCGTGATTATGGCCATCCTTTCATTCTTTGGGCTGCGGTGATCCGAGCAAGGAGCCAAGTCGTGACATTGCAAGATACATCACGCGGCCCCGTACTTGATGGGACGCCCCTGCTTGTTCGGTGGGGTCCGGTGATCGCCGGCGCGATTGGCGCCGCGGCGCTCGCATTGGTGCTGCATGGGTTTGCCGCGGCCATCGGCATCTCGGTCAGTTCGGCCGCGCCGACTTGGCGGGACGCTTCGCTCGCGCTCGTCCTGCTGTCTGGCCTTTATCTTATACTGGCAGCGCTCCTCTCCTATGGCTTCGGGGGCTATCTGGCGGGACGCCTTGGGTCCGTGGCGACTACCGGCATGTCCGAGGACGAGCGCGAGTTTCGTGACGGCGTGCAGGGCCTTCTGGTCTGGGCGATCGCAACCGTCTTAACAGCTCTCTTTGCGCTTGCGGCACTGCCCTCGGCTACGCGGTTGGGCGCTCCATCGGCCGGTCAAGCCGGTGCCGCCACGTCCGTGGCTGGCGAGAACATCATTGCCTATGACCTCGATCGACTCTTTCGCAGCGAGCGCAGGATCGAAGGCGATCCCAGCCAAGCACGGGCCGAGGCAGCGCGCATTCTCCTGACCGCGTCTAGCCACCGCGGCATGCAACCTGAGGATCGGGCCTACCTTGTCCGTCTGGTTTCGGCCCGGACTGGCCTCGCAGCGGCTGACGTCGAAGGCCGTGTCA
>VBAB01000754.1 GCA_005888525.1 Alphaproteobacteria bacterium | reverse complement strand
GTGCGGCCCGATATAGTGAGGTTTCGGTGGCCAAGCAAGCTGCGGGCGGCGTGGCAAGAGGTCGGGGTGAGGGATGGGGCCCCTGCTCTGCGGGACCAGATATGCCCGTTTGGTCTGGCATGATCCGGGTCCGTGACCTACCATGAAAGTTGGTGGTCATGGCCCGTGGCGGGTGCCGGCGGTGCGTGGCATGGGCCGCCTGATCCGAGGCAAGGTGTGAGCGAGCTGTACAAGGATGCCATCGATTGCGACATCCACCCGCGCGTGCCGGCCCCGCGCGCCCTGGCCCGCTACATGGACGATCACTGGCGCGACACGATCGAGGTGCGCGGCATCGAGACCTGGGATTCGATCGCCTACCCCCCGAACGCGCCGCTGACCAGCCGCCCAGACTGGCGCAAGGCCGGCTCCGACGCGGAGCCCGCCAAGGCGGCACAGGAGACGCTCGACCGCTTCGGCTTCGCGCACGCCATCTGCAATTCGCTGTTCCCCGTCCAGTGCTTCCGTGACGAGAACCTGGCCGCCGCCTTCGCCCGCGCCCTCAACGACTGGCTGGCGGCAGAGTGGCTCGAAAAGGACCCTCGCCTGCGCGGCTCGGCCGTGCTGCCTATCCAGTCGGTCGAGCGGTCGGTGGAGGAGATCGAGCGGCGCGCCGGCGACAAGCGTTTCGTGCAGGTGCTGATGCTGGCGATGGGCGAGCATCCGCTCGGCAAGTCGATGTACTGGCCGATCTATGCCGCCGCCGAGCGCCACGGCTTCACCGTCGGCATCCACGCCGGCAGCAGCTATCATCATGCCCTGACCGGCTCGGGCTGGCCGACGTACTACCTCGAGGATTACGCCGCGCAGTCGCTGGGCTTCCACGCCCAGCTCGGCAGCCTCATTTGCGAGGGTGTGTTCGTCAAATATCCAAAGCTCAAGGTTGTATTGATCGAATCGGGGGTGACCTGGCTGCCGCCCTGCCTCTGGCGGCTCTCCAAGTTCTGGCGCGGAGTGCGCATCGAGGTGCCCTGGATCGACCGCTCGCCGGAGGAATTCGTGCGCGATCACGTGCGGTTGACGATCCAACCCTTTGACGCGCCGCCTACAGCGGCGCACATTGGGCGAATCATGGATCAGCTCCAGTCCGACGACATGCTGCTGTTCTCGACCGATTTCCCGCACTGGCAGTTCGACGGCGACGAGATGTTGCCCGCCGGCCTCTCGCCTGCGCTGCGCGAGAAGATCCTGATCGGCAATCCGCTCGCCACCTATCCCCGTCTTGGGAGGCCCTCATGATGCTCGACGCTCCGCTGGCGCCCACCCTCGAAACCGACGCCGACGACCGGACCGCCCGGTCGGCGCAAAGTCGCCTCGCGATCATTGACGGCGATGTGCACCCTGCAATGCGTTCGTCCAACGACCTCAAGCCCTACCTGCCGGCGCGCTGGCGGGAGCACCTGGAAATCTACGGCTCGCGGCGCAAGCTCGGCATGAGCTACGAGCCCTATCCCAAGTCGGCGCCGCGGGCCTGCCGGCGCGATGCGTGGCCGGATGACGGCGGCCACCCGGGCTCGAATCTCGACCTGATACGGTCGCAATTCCTCGACGCCTACGGCATCGAGTACGGCATTCTGGGGCCGCTCGGCCTGTCGGGACAGAGCGAGCTCAACGGCGATTTCTCTGCCGCGCTCACGTCCGCCGTCAACGACTGGCAGCGTGATGCGTTTACCAGGCCGGAGCCGCGGCTGAGGTCGGCCATCGTGTTGCCGACGGAGAACGCGGAAGCCGCGGTGGCGGAGATCGAGCGCTGCGCCGACGATCCGGCCTTCGCGCAGGTGTTCATGCTGACGCGCACGGCCGAGCCCCTCGGCAACCGCCGCTACTGGCCCATCTACGCGGCTGCAGAGCGGCATGGGCTGCCGGTCGGGTTGCACGTGTTCGGCTCGGGCGGTCATGCCTACACCGGAACGGGTTGGCCATCCTACTACGTCGAGGAGGGCGCGGGGCACTCGACGTCGTGCCAGACGGCGGTGACGAGCCTCGTCATCGAGGGCGTGTTCGAGCGCTTCCCGCGCCTCAAGGTCGTCATGATCGAGGGTGGCTTCGCCTGGCTTCCGGCGCTCTCCTGGCGTCTCGACAAGCTGTTCGAGCGCATGCGCAGCGAGGTGCCCCACCTGAAGAAGAAGCCGTCGGAATACATCCGCGAGCACGTCTGGGTGACGACGCAGCCGATGGAGGAGCCGCAGGACCGCCGGCACTTGTTCGACATCATGGA
>VBAB01000753.1 GCA_005888525.1 Alphaproteobacteria bacterium | reverse complement strand
TATGAAGCGCTTTATGACCGATGAATCCGGCACCACGTCGATCGAATATGGACTGATCGCCCTCCTCGTTGCCGTCGGTATCCTCAGCGCCGTCAAGCTGCTCGGGTCCCAGGTCGCCGACACCTTCAGCTCGGTCGAGGCGGCGTACAAGAAAGCGTAAATTGGTCCACGCGCACATCCGGCGCGAGGTTTCCTCCAACCTAGTGGTGAGCTTGCCTGCCCTCGGACTTGTTCCGAGGGTCGAACCACGGCAAGGCGGGTGGGGCCGTCCTTCGACAAGCTCAGGACGATGGCGGAGTGCACGGTGAGGGTCAGTCCTCGGACCAGCGCTTGTCGAACTCCCACACGCGCTCGAAGCCGACCAGCGCACAAAGCTTGTCGAAGGGATACATCTGGGAGGCGAGCGTGTCGCTCGAGCCCTTCTCCTTGAGCACACCATAAACGTGCTCGAGCGCCTTGGCTGTCGCCAGCAGGCCGGTGACGGGAAAGATGGCGAGCCTATAGCCGAGCTCCTCCAGCCGCTTCTTGGGCAGGATCGGCGTGCGCCCGCCGTCGGCCATGTTGGCGACGAGCGGCAGATCGAAGTGCCGGCCGATGCGCGCCATCTCCTCCTCGCTCTCCGGACTCTCGATGAACAGGATGTCGGCGCCGGCCTTGGCGTAGGCTTCCCCGCGCCGCAGCGCCTCGTCCAGCCCGTGGTTGGTGCGCGCATCCGTGCGCGCAACGATGAGAAAGTCGGGTGAGGACCGGCTTGCCACCGCCACCTCGATCTTGCGCACCATCTGCTCTGCGGGCACCACGCGGCGGCCCGGCGTGTGCCCGCATTTCTTGGGGAACACTTGGTCCTCGATCTGGATGCCGGCCGCGCCCGCCGTCTCGTAGCCCCTGATCGTGCGTTCGACGTTGAGCAGGCCGCCGAAGCCGGTGTCGCCGTCGCAGATGACGGGAGTCGACGTGCCCTGGCAGATCTGGGTGACGCGCTCGACCATCTCGGTGTAGCTCGCAAGGCCGGCGTCCGGCATCCCCAGCGTGGCGGAAACACCAAAACCGGTCATGTAGAGCGTGGTGAATCCCAGGCGATCGGCGATCTTGGCCGAGATCATGTCGTAAACGCCGGGGGCCGTGATGAGCCCCTTGCCGGCCAGCGCTTTGCGCAGCTTCTTGCCCGGATGCATGGCTCTTTCCTCTCCTGTGGCTAACGCCCACCCCGCCGTCTGCCGGCTGAGGATCGGCTCCATTCGCGCTGTCCAGCGTCAGCTTAGCCCGCTGCGCGGACCTCTTCGAGCAGCTTGGCACAAAAGTGGGGTTTGAAAATGCGCGTGAATTGGCCGATGCTGCGGTTGAACGAAGCGCCGTGCGAGCGGCCAACGAACGAACAAACGTGCCTCAAGGGAGGACCGAGATGAAGAATTCGAGGTGGAAATCGGTTTCGGCGTTGCCGGCGGCGCTGCTGTTGGCGGTACCGATGTGGGTTGGCACGGCCGCAGCCGAGTCGCCCAAGAAGGGCGGCATTCTGAAATTCGTGGTGCCGGACGAGCCCCCCAGCTTCGATGGCCATCGCGAGACGACGTTTGCCCTCATCCATCCTATCGCGCCCTTCTACAGCGTGCTCGTCCGCGTAAACCCCGACAATCCGGCCTCGCCGACCGACTTCGTCTGCGATTTGTGCACCGAGATGCCCAAGCCCGCCGACGGCGGCAAGACCTACACGTTCAAGATCCGCAAGGACGTCAAGTTTCATGACGGCTCGGCGCTGACCGCCAAGGACGTGCTGGCCTCCTTCCAGCGCATCATCTTCCCGCCGGAGGACGTCCAGAGTGCGCGCAAGGCGCACTTCCCGATGATCGAGAGCGTTACCTCCCCCGACGAGGAGACGGTGGTATTCAAGCTCAAGTATCCGTCGGGCGCATTCATGCCCTCGCTCGCCTCGCCATTTCATTTCATCTATTCGAAGGCGGTCCTCGACAAGGACCAGCACTGGTACGAGAAGAACGTGATGGGCTCGGGCCCGTTCGTGTTCGGGACGCGCGAGGCGGGCGCGTCCGTGAGCGGCAAGCGCAATCCGGACTACTATCACGCGGGCCTGCCCTACCTCGATGGCTTCGAGGCGATCTTCGCCAAGACGCAGTCGCTGCGCGTCCAGGCGATCAGGGGTGACCAGGCAGCAGCCGAGTTCCGC
>VBAB01000752.1 GCA_005888525.1 Alphaproteobacteria bacterium | reverse complement strand
CCGGGAAGGGTGTGGAGAAGGACGAGGTGGCCGCCGTTGCCCTGTACAGGAGGGCGCTGGCCCTGGGAAACCTGACCGCCATGAACAACCTCGCCTGGATGATCCAGGGCGGCAGGGGCGTGGAGCGCAAGGACCCCGAAGAAGCAGCAGATCTCATGCTGAAGGCGCTCGACCGGCGCAATGAGTTCTCCTACCGCCAGATGACGCAGAATTCCAAAGCCTGGAGTCAGGAGTTTCGCCAAGCGTTGCAGAGAAAGCTGCGCGATGCCGGCGTCTACACGGGAAAGATCGATGGCAACATAGGAGATCCCACCATCGCCGCCATCAACGCCTATATCAACCGCAGTCGCTGAGACGGCATACGTATGCGCCGGCGGCGTCTGCCACGAATTGGACGGCCAAGAGGAGGCAAGCAATGCTGAAGGTTTGGGGTCGGGTCAACTCGATCAACGTCCAGAAGGTGCTGTGGGCGCTCGAAGAGCTGAAGGTGCCTTACGAGCGCACCGATGCCGGCATGGCGTTCGGTGTGGTGAACGAGCCCTTCTACAAGAAGATGAACCCGAACTCGCGCATACCCACGATTGACGACGACGGCTTCATCCTATGGGAGTCCAACGCGATCGTGCGCTACCTCGCGGCAAAGCACGGCGCAGGCACGCTCTGTCCGAGCGATCCCAAGCAACGGGCCGACTCGGATCGCTGGATGGATTGGGCGTCGAACCACATCGGGCCCGTCATCACGCCCGTGTTCTGGGGCTTGATCCGCACCCCCGCCGACAAGCGCAACATGGCGCAGATCACCGCCGACGCCGAGAAGACAGGGCAACAGTTCCAGGTGCTCGAGCAGGGCCTCGACGGCAAGGACTACGTTGCAGGGAAGAGTTTCACGATGGGCGACATAATCGTCGGCGTGTACGTGTATCGCTGGTACGGGCTCGACGTGAAGCACCCGACCCTGCCGCGGGTCGAGGCCTATTACGCGCGCCTGCAGCAGCGACCCGCGTTCCAGAAGCACATCATGAAGCCGCTGACCTGAGACAGGCTGCCGTCACAGGCGATAGACGCGCGCGGCCGTGCCGTAGAACAAATCGGCACGCTCATCGGCCGAGTAGCCTTTGCTGAAGCGCTTGAACGAGTTCCACAGCACCGTGTAGCTGCAGCTCAGTTTGTCGACCGGGAAGTTCGACTCGAACATGCAGCGCTTGGCGCCGAAGCGATCGATCGTGTGCTCGAAGTAGCGGCGCGTCGCCTGCGCCAGCTCGGCGCTGGTCGGGGGCAAGGGACGGTGCTCCCAGCCGTACCCGTTGACCTCCATGTTCAGCCCGCCAAGCTTGGCGACCACGTTCGGGCAGCGCGCCAGCTCGTCGATCTGCGTCTTCCAGGTGGCGAACACCTCGTCCTGCTTGCCGGCATAGGGACCGATGCCGAGCGGACCGCCGAAGTGGTCGAGAACGATCGTCGTATCCGGGAACGCCCGCGCGAGGCTGATGGCGTCGGGGAGCTGGGTGTGCGCGCACCAGACCTCGAAGCTCAGCTTGCGGGGGCCGAGATGCTTGAAGCCGGCTCGAAAGTCGTCGTGCAGAAGCAGGCCCTCGGGCGGGTTCGTGCGGTGGTTCTGGATGTCGGGGCTTTTGTGCCAGAATGCCCCGCGCCTGATCCCGCGAAACCGGCCGCCGCCTGCCGCAATATGCGCATCCAAGACATCGGCCGCCGCGTCTCCAATCCGCAAATCGACCGTGCCGATGATCCCGGCGGCGATCCGGGCCTTGCCGTAATTCCCCGACGCGCTCATGGCGGCGATGCCGTTCACGAATTCGGTCTCGCCGATGCATCGGAATGGTTCGGGTCCGTCCACCTTGAACATCGCCCCGCATTCGATGAATACGGTCGAGACGACGTTGTGCCCACCCGCGACATCATCGATGATCTCATCCAGCAGATACCGCTCCTGGACCGCGCCGCGCCGGAAATCCCAGAGATGATGATGCGGAT
>VBAB01000751.1:514-5318 GCA_005888525.1 Alphaproteobacteria bacterium | reverse complement strand
TTGATCATCTTGAAATGATCGATTTCGACGGCAATGACGGCCAAGGGGCGGCGTTCCGAAGCGAGCGTGATCGCGCGCTGGGTAGCCTCCATGAAGGCTCTTCGTGTTGCCACACCCGTGAGCACGTCAACATCGGCGAGACGGCGCAGTTCGCCCTCGAGCGCTTCCCGACGCCTGACCTCCTCACCGAGCATGGTATTGGCTTTGGCCAGATCCAGGTTCTTGACTTCAAGCTCGCGGCAAGCGTTCTTCAGGTTGGTAATGTCGGCGATCGACAGGATAAAGCCATCACCCAACGGTACCGCTTTGACGTCAAACCACTTTGGCTGGTCGCGGTAGTGCAGCGAGAGCTCGAAGCGTTGGGGTTGGCGTGTCTCGACCACCTCGAGATAACGGGCCCAGGTCTTGGTACCCCTGAGGTCGGGAATGACGTCCAGAATGCGATGGTCCAATAGGTTCTCGGCCGTGCAGCCGATAATGTCAGCGGCGCGCTGGTTGGCGGTGACGACCATGGCGTCTTCAATTCGGCCGTCGGCGGTACGAATGCAACGCAGGCCCAGAACGCCTTCATCGAGGACAGCCCTCAGGAGGTCATCCAGGTATTCGCGAGGTTTGTTGAACACGACGAGGCGCAAGGAGCCGTCCTCTGCGCGGACCGGCAGCACGAGGCGCTCCCACAAATGCACTCGGATGGCGTGATGGGCGCGATGTACGGTGTAGATGGGGCGTAATTCGGCGATGGCCCGATCGTAGGCCTGGCAAAAGAAGGCGCCGACCTCGCTTTTCCACTGGCTTACCTTCGAGCCCAGCATCTCGACACCGGAC
This sequence comes from Alphaproteobacteria bacterium, assembly GCA_005888525.1. GTDB lineage: Bacteria > Pseudomonadota > Alphaproteobacteria > Rhizobiales > Hyphomicrobiaceae > AWTP1-13. The sequence continues at coordinate 4,493 of VBAB01000751.1, read as the reverse complement.
GTCTCGAAGATTGTCCGGCCATAGTAAATATAGAGATAGTCGCCGATGCCGATCGGCTCGACGACGGCTAGATTGGACGCGTGCTCGGTGAGGCGTTCTGGATTGAAGTCGGCATAGGATGGTAAAGCCCCATCCATGGAGAGCGATCGATAATATGCCAGCAGCGTGACGATCTGCGGTGCGCCAGCGCGGCTCACGATGTCATCGACGTGCACTTCCTTGAACATAGAGACAGCACTCGAAAGGCTAGTGCGAATGGTTGCAGGTAAAGGTTTCGATATGACTGAGAGGAATGGTTAGCGACCGATGAATACCATTTTGGACGGTCATCGTTTGTGTCGTATCACGCGGCGCCGTCTATCCCCTTGACATCGATCCAAAGGGAATAGGAGCGGACGCGGCCAAGGCGGGCAAAGACAATCCACTGCAGCGCAATGCGCTAAACCAAGGCGCTAGAAGGTCGACGGCGGCGGAGTTAAGTAATCGATTCACCGATCCCGTGTGTCGCGATCCGTCTCGCGCGCAAACGCATGGAGAGGCTCGTTCGCTGCCGCAGCTCAACGACCCGCAGGTTCAAGACATCGCGGATGCTGATCACGCGCACAAGCTGCTTTCGTTCTTCGACCGGTATATGGCGGATATTGCGCACGAGCATCGATCGACGTCACGTGGACAGTATCATCTGGGGGTCTTCGTCATGAGCGCCGAAACCCGCGTGGCTTCGTGATTAGAGCGCGACCTACTTTGTATCTGATGTCTTTTTCATCCATGGCCCAAATGTAGCGTTGGCCGGCGAGTATTGCCCCTTGCGGCTTTCCCCCGGCGCGAACCACTGCATCCCTGGCCGGCATGGCTGGCACCGCACACCGACCGACAACGCCTGGAAGCAGGCCCACCTGGCCATGGTGGAGGGCTTGGGCAAGCGGTTGTGGCTCGGCTGCGACGGGTGCCAGAACACCGTCATGATCGCGCCCCGCGAGCTGGCTGATCGGCATGGCCTCGACATGCACACGCCGTTGCAGACGCTCTCGCGGGCGCTCAGATGCACACGCTGCGGCGAAGGAAACGGCCCTAGCGTGCTTCTGAGCGGCGGAGTGCGCGCTCAAGCGTTTGCGGGCGCTGAAACACGCCAGGGCCGACGCTCAACAACCGCCCCGTTAGAGGCGCAGAGCAACCCCATCACAGCGAAGACTGATAGTGCTGTCCATGACTTTAGAGATACAGGAGAAAGACTTTCAGTCGACAACCTATAGTTGGCTTTAGCGCGGCCGTACAAATCGCCGCTGATGGGGCGTTGCGAACCCGACTGTCTTGAAAGGAGGACAAGAATGGGTTGGCCATTCTCGTCCTGAGTAGGGAGGCTCAGCCCTCGGGCGAGGACTGGGAATTAGCCGACTACCCTGACGGGGGAGACAGGGGAACGGTCGGCTCACCGGGAGCTTGGCCGAGGGAACAGCCCGCTCCTTAGGGCAACATATGCTGCAAAGCTAAGGTTGAAAAGACGATTCGTTGTGTGCTAACGTTCAGAGGGCCTCGCTCGTGGTGCTGTGCGCCAATGAGGGCGTTGGCTCTTAAATGCGAGCGCACGAGGCCTCCTTCTAGTGCGCTCGCACTCTCCTATTTCAAACTTGGGCAAGCGTCTGGCTAGCCCTTGCCGCCGTCGGCTCTTCCGCCAGGCCAGCGCACCGCCTCATAGTTTCGATCGCGTCGGTGAAGGCGGTGAGCTGGGGTTCAACCGATTGCCTCACCGCCAATCGTCATCAACTGCAATCAGCATTTCCCAAGCACAGCGACCCCTACAGCCGCGGGCAAGCCGCGGCCGATGATCGTCTGTTCTGCCCGGCCTTGCACCATAGATGTCCAGCGTCAACCCGTAGGCGTCATAGAACGCACATTGTCGTCTTCTGCTTTGTCGAGCAACGCGGCGTGCCATGCCACGACCGCCAGTAGAGAGCAACGCTCAAGCCCAAGCTTTGAAACCATACTTCGCTGTGCCCTAGGGCACAGCGCGACAGTTTTTGCCGGCGTACGTGCATTGCCAGCGTAGCGGGGTAATCCTGGCTGAGCGAACCAAGCTCACGATGGCATAACGCTCAAATCATGATCGCTCTGTTAAGCACCACTGTCGATGACCGGCCGCAATGGTGCCAGCCGGCTCGATTTTTCCGAAGGAGATATTGTCATGAAGATCATCGCATCGGCTCTCATCGCCCTGTCGGTTCTGGCCGGCATCGCAGCTCCCGCGGGCGCTTTCGACGCCAAGAGCCTGTACGGGCAGCTGGAGCGTGAGTCGGGCGGCGGCTCCAACTGACGCCCAGACTTGGAGTGCGGCGGCGCTTGCCGCCGCGCTCCACCTTTACCGACGGAGGCGAACATGAATAAGCTCATGAACTCGTCGATGCTCGGCTTGGCGCCCATAGCGCCGACCCAGACGCTCATCAGCGAGCAAGACGAAGAGCGACCAGCGAACGAGAAAGATGAAATTTGTCCACCAGTCACTGAACGAATGGCGACGGACGAAGAGATCGCCCGTATCCGGGAGGAGCTCCAGATGCGCGACGCCGGGACCAGCAAGCACGCACATTGGTGCTCGGTTTTGCTGCGAGCCACCTGGCGACGCGTCCAGGTGGTGGACCCGAGTGGAAAAAATCAGCGCTGATGATGCGCGTCCAATGAGGTGCGGGAAGCGTTCCGTCCAGTCGGCGCCGTTGCGGGTGAAGAGGGTGATGTGGCCCCCCGCCTTGTGTACCTGCATGCGGTAGCCGTCGAACTTGACCTCGTACAGCCAGCCCTCCCCCTTCGGCAAGCGGTCGCGTAGGGTCGGCTCGCAGGGCGGGATGAAAGCGGGATGCACGCTATTGGTCACATCCGACCATTGCCCGGACCCTCCCGTCGGACGCGTTCCGCCACCTGGTCTAAAGCTGCCTGAACCTTCGCGGTGTCCACGGTGCGGCGTGAGGCACTGACGCACCCGAGTGCGAAGAACGAGATGCGCTGATTGCGGCTGCCTACGAACGCTTGGCAGATCACGCTGACGCTTGGCAGATCACGTTGAGCAGACTGCGGGCAACAAACGACGCCGCGCCAATAACGAATGACCCTCTCGGTTCTTTTGTTAGAAAGTAAACATTTATCAACCATCCTAACCGAAAATCAACCCAAGTGACGGGGTCCACGCAACCGCCTCCGTTGCCGTAAGGGGCTCCCGTTGTGCCAACCTCGGGAGTCCCTTTCCTTTGCAACTACGCTTTGCCGTTATATCGGAAGCTGAGGCTCAGCATGCCAACCTCCTCCTCCACCTCCCGTGACCCTTGATCCTTGGAACAGGGGACCTCCACCCCTCCAGAACGGCCACAGCTACATTCCACCCCAGATCGCGCCGCCCTGGAAGGGACATGGGCGGAGCGCCTAGTATTCGGCACGGCTCATCACCCCGAACGGCACCGCTACGACCGAGAATGATTGGTTATGAGTTGCCTTCGTTAGGCGCTGAGCCGGTGCGTTCAGACGCGAGCCAATACGTCCAGATGCCTCTTGCCCATGCGTATGTGTAGAGCGTGGAGATAGCGAGGATGCCCCACTGCTCAGCCTTCCACGCTGCATAGAACCAGAATGGCTGCGCGAGAAGGCCAAAGATGCACGCCCACCGTCGCCACCTTTCACGCTTGTGCTGCGTGAGCCAGACGGCGATGACGCCGGTTACGAGAATGCCGAGTTGATCTAGGATCATTGACTCCGCAGGTGACGGTAGAGCGCGGCGGCCAACGCCGCCGCGCTCCAACTGTAGCCGTTACTGCGAGCTGCCGCCCGACTCGCGCTCAAGCTGGCCGTAGAAGCCCTTTGCGTCGAAGGCGCTGGCAGGGGCCGCGATGCCGGCGAGAACCGACAGGGCGATAACGGCTGATACGATGATCTTCATGACAATATCTCCATCTGAATAAGCGATCTGGGCAACACCATTGTCGTCCATCGCGGTGCA
>VBAB01000751.1:0-453 GCA_005888525.1 Alphaproteobacteria bacterium | reverse complement strand
CTCCGGCGTCGCCGCGCTCTCGTGCTCCGCACCGAGCCGCGTTTTCCGCGTCTCGGCCATTTTGGTTTCGATCGCTTCTCTAAATCCGATCCCGGCCGTTACGCGCAAACGGCAGCCGCACCCTTCCGTTGCTGGCGGGCAGAGCCGACGAAGAATCGGCCAGCGATTTCAATGCTCTGGACTACCGTTCATGACCCACATCTGCCGTCGCCTACGCAGGGTTTTGCGATGCAACAGCTGGCTGGGCATTGGGTTCTCTCCGCTACGCGCCCACTAGAGCGTTCGAGCGGACCCAAGGCACTTGAAGCAGAAATGCCGTCTCCGTTCGCAAGCTCGTCAAGCGCCCTATCGGCCGCCGAAGCGTGTGGCGCCACTCTTGAGGCGGTGCTACGCTCTCGTAATCTCAAGGAGCTCTTCGGATCAATCCAGCAAGGGAGGTATTGCGATGCAACG
>VBAB01000750.1 GCA_005888525.1 Alphaproteobacteria bacterium | reverse complement strand
CCGCAAAATGCCGGTCGGCAAGCTGCCTTACGGCCTGCAGAAACGCGTCGAGCTCGGCCGCGCGCTGGCCATGGAGCCGGATCTCCTCCTGCTCGACGAGCCCATGGCCGGCATGAATCTCGAGGAGAAACAGGACATGAGCCGCTTCATCCTCACCGTGAAGGATACCTTCAACACCACCATCGCCCTGATCGAGCACGACATGAGCGTGGTGATGGATCTTTCCGATCGGGTCGTCGTCTTGAATTACGGGGCCAAGATCGCCGACGGCACGCCGGGGGAAGTGCAGAACAACGAGGCCGTCATCGAGGCCTATCTCGGCGTGAGCCACTGAGAGAACCGCAAGGGCCAACGCGAGAGCCGCATGGATTTTCTGTTCAACCTCATCATCGAGCCTTGGATCGCGATCCTGACCGGGCCGCTGTTCTTCGGCGAGGTCGTCATCGGCGGCATCCTGTCCGGCGTAATGTACGCGCTGGTCGCGCTCGGCTTCGTGCTGATCTACAAGGCCTCCGGCGTCTTCAACTTCGCCCAGGGCGTGATGGTGCTCTTTGCGGCCCTGTCGCTGGTCGGCCTGATGGAGCGAGGCGTGCCGCTGCTGCTCGCCATCGTCCTCACCGGTCTCATCATGCTGGCTCTCGCCTTCGCCATCGAGCGGGTGATCCTCAGATACATGGTCAACCAGGAGCAGATCATCCTGTTCATGGCCACCATCGGCCTCACCTTCTTCCTGGAAGGGTTCGGCGAGACGCTGTGGGGCTCCAACGTCAAGGCGCTCGACATCGGCATTCCCGACGCTCCGCTGAACGTCTCGAAGGTGGCCATCGCCACTCCTCTCCTCGCTGCGGTGTTTGTGGTGGCGGTCGTGGCCAGTCTGGCCATTCTCGTCATTTGGCGCATGCGCGCAGCGCGGCGGGCCATCGATGAGTTGGGTAGCTCTGCGGTGTCGGTGCTGCCGGGTCCCCTGGGGATGGCCGCGGTCGTGCTGGGCCTCGTCTTTTTCCTCGCCCGCTTTGCTTTCGGTGCCGACGCCGCCTTCATCCAGGGTAAGCCCAGCAAGACGGCGATGTTGCTGGCGACCCTGTCATGGACCGGTCTCACCATGGTTTTGAGCGTTGCTCTCTTCAGTGCCGCCACCTGGCTCGGCCGGCGTCAGGCGCTGCGCGACGCAGGCAGCCTGGTGCCGCCGCTGCACTACGGCTGGTTCATCGCGCTTGGTCTCGTCAGCACGATTGCGGCCGCCGCGGGCGTCGTGTGGGCGATCAGAAGCGGCATCCTGATCAACTCTTTCGAGCTGTTTGCTGCCGCGATGGCGGCAACGCTGGTCATCGTGCTGGCACTGTTCTTCCAGAAAACGCGTGTTGGGCGGGCGCTCCGGGCGGTCGCCGACGACCACGCCGCGGCTCTCTCGGTCGGCATCTCGCTGCGGGGCATCTGGGTGATCGTCTGGGCTGTTGCGGGCCTTGTCGCGCTGGCCGCCGGCATCATCTGGGGGGGGAAAAGCGGCGTGCAGTTCTCGCTGTCGCTCATCGCGCTCAAGGCGCTCCCCGTGCTGATCCTCGGCGGTTTCACCTCGGTTCCCGGCGCTATTGTCGGCGGCCTCATTATCGGCGTCGGCGAGAAGGTGGCCGAGGTCTACTGGGGCGCCGCGCTCGGCGGCGCCATCGAGAACTGGTTCGCCTACATGCTGGCGCTGGTGTTCCTTCTGGTGCGGCCGCAAGGCCTGTTCGGCGAGAAGATCATCGAGCGCGTCTAAGGAAGCGAGCGAGACACCATGCTTTATCGCGAAGCCGGCCAGTTCAAGACCAGCTACGCTGCGGACCAGGCGATCTTCCCGCTCGCCCAGGATCGCTGGTTCGTCGCTGCTTTGTTGCTCGTTGCCTATGTCGTTCCGCCCGTATTTCTGGGCCAGTACTGGTTCAACGCCATCCTGATCCCGTTCTTGATCTTCACCATGGCGGCGCTGGGCCTCAACATCCTGGTCGGCTACTGCGGCCAGATCTCGCTCGGCACCGGCGGCTTCATGGCGGTCGGCGCCTATGCCAGCTACAAGCTCACCACGGTGTTCTTCCCGGACTTGGGGATGATCTTCATCTTCCTGCTGTCCGGCCTCGCCGCCGCCGCGGTCGGCGCCGTGTTCGGTCTGCCGAGCCTGCGCATCAAGGGCTTCTATCTCGCGGTGGCCACCCTTGCGGCTCAGTTCTTCCTGACCTGGCTCTTCAACAAGGTGCCGTGGTTCTACAATTACAACTCGAACGGCACGATCGAGTCGCCGCCCCGCACCCTGTTCGGCTCGATCATGGAACCGGGCGGGGTGCTCGAGGTGTTGAGCTTCGTGAACCCGCTGGTGACGAGCCCGCGGGCGAGCCCGCAAGCCAAATACCTGTTCGCGCTGACGCTGGTGGTTGTTTTCGCGCTGGTCGCCAAGAACCTCGTGCGCGGGCGCATCGGGCGCTCGTGGATGGCGATCCGTGACATGGACATTGCAGCGGAGCTTATCGGCATCCGGCCGATGCAGACCAAGCTCCTGGCGTTCGCGATCAGCTCG
>VBAB01000749.1 GCA_005888525.1 Alphaproteobacteria bacterium | reverse complement strand
CACATTCTACGCGTCCCGACGGTAGCCCACACGGATTGCGCCCCGGTGCACAATGACCGCTACGACTTTAGCGACGAGGCGATCCCCCCTACGGCGCAGCGATGTTTGGGCGACTTGTCGAACGTACGCTGGTGCCGGAACTGGGCGCAACGTAATGAGCCGGCCCGACTCCGCGTTGCAAGATGTCGACATTGCACACTGCATTGTCCGTGGGTGGGTGCTTGCAGCCAGGTCTTCAGACGGCGCCGAACGTTGGCTGACCGATCCTGTGCACCGGCTCCTCGAGCGCGATCTTACACTGACGTAGGTTGTTCGGATGAGTCATTCTGATCGCTGGGTACAGTGCCCGGTCGCGGATTGAGAGGCACGCTGCGGCCGAGACCCATCGCCTGCTCGAACAATGCAGAGGCCTGAAGCAATTCGGCTTCGCCGCGATGGCGACCGACGATCTGCAAACCGACCGGGCGGTCGTACTGGTCGAAGCCACACGGGACCGCAATGGAAGGCAGACCCATCATGGTCGTCGCTGCCGTAATCAATGAGGCGCCGAGATAGTGATCGAGCTTCTGGCCGTCGATCGCGGCAGGCATGCGCAGATTGACATCGAACGCAGGCGTGGAGGCCCCCGGGGATACGAAGAGATCGTAGGTCTCGAAGAACTCCGCAGTGCGCCGGAAGAGCGCGGCGCGCTCCCTCTCCGCCGCCGCGAGTTCGCTCGGGGTCTGCGTCAAGCCGCGCTCGGTGTTCCAGATGATGTCGGGCTTGATCAAGTGGCGGTGCGTCTTGAGCAGGAGCTCCCGGTCGACGACATAATGCTGGGAGCGGAGCACCAGGAATGCCTCGCCAATACCACCCAGATCGGGAGCCGCTTCCTCGACGACGGCACCAAGGTTCTCGAACCGGCGGACGGCCTTGGCACAGATCTCCCGTGTCTCCCTATCGACCAGTACCTTGCCGCCGAAGGTCGCCGTGAAGGCAACCCGCTTTGGCACCACCGGGCTCGCGACGGCCTCGGTGAACGACCGGCCCGGCGCCTCGAAGGTGAGCGGATCACGGGAGCACAAGCCTGCCATGGTGTCGAGAAACAGTGCCACATCGGCCACTGTACGCGCCCTTGGCCCCCTGCACCGACAGCGGTGCGAAAAGATTGTTGGACGTGCCACGCGTGACGCGGCCGGCCGATGGCCGCAGGTGATCCGAGCCGTGTGCGAGCCATATCTCACCGGCCGCGAGCGCTGCGGCTCCGCCCCCGGTCGAGCCGCCAGAGGTCAGCGCCGTATTCCAAGGATTGCGCGTGCGTCCGAACACCTCGTTGAATGTTGACCCGCCGGCGCCGAACTCCGGCGTGTTCGACTTTGCGATGACAACGCCACCCTTGCGCTCGATACGCTCCACCACTGGGTGCGAGGTCTTCGGCACATGGTCCTTGAAAATCGGCGAGCCGTAGGTCGTGCGCACACCAGCGACATCGGCCAGGTCTTTGATGGCGACCGGCAGACCGCCGAGCCAACCGGGCTCCCCTTCGGCTTCGCGACCCTCTCCGCGCGCAAGGCGCCGGGCGTGCTCGCGTGCGCGATCGAGACACAGGGTCGGCAGGGCATTGATGGCGGGCTCGACTTCGGCGATGCGCCGCTCGGCCGCGTCGATGAGGTCGAGTGGCGTGATATCCCCGCACTTCAGAAGGGCCACGGCTTCGGTGGCCGTCAGCCGGAACAACTCATCGTGAGAAGCGGACATCGACAGTCAGTGTGTCCCCAGATGCGCCGACCAAAATGCCAAGGTCCGCTCCCAGGCCCACTCGGCAGCCGCGCGATCATGGGCATCGCGTTGCTCGTTCACGAACCCATGGTCGGCATCGTAACGAAAGATCTCGGCTTTCTTGGCGGCAGCCTTCAGACCCGCCTCGAACTTGTCGACTGCCTCCGGCGTGCACCAGTCGTCACGATTGGCGAAGTGGGCCTGCAAGGGGACCTTGATGTCGGCCGGCTTGGCGACCGTCTCGGGCGGTAGTCCATAGAAGCAAACCGCGGCGGTCAATTCGGACACGCGACACGCGCCGAGGATCGTCACTGCGCCGCCGAGGCAGAACCCGGTGAGCCCCACCTTCACGCCGGTACGTTGGAGGAGCTGCACTGCTCCTCGCACCACTTGATCCGTCGCCTCGAGGAAGTTGAGCGAGTTCATCTCCCGTCCCGCCGCTTCGGTGTCATGGTAGGGCACGACCGTGCCGGCGTAGAGATCAGGGGCTAGCGCCTCGTAACCAGCGAGCGCGAAGCGGTCGCAGATGCCCTTGATTTGATCCTGCAGGCCCCACCACTCCTGAATGACGACGACGCCCGGAGCCTTTGCGCGGCCGGCCTTTGCCAGGTAACCGGCCGCTTGCTTGCCGTCCGGCCTGCGAAACGTGATCTTCGTCCCCATGCTTGCTTCTCCTTGCCATCGGACCGAAGGCGCCAACAAGCGTGCACCGCGTCGGCGCACCATTACAGCAGCAGAGGGGGTCACGGGGAAGCCCCTGGTGCAATCGCCCAGTATCTCGATGCGTCGATGCTCAACGACTTAAGTTCGATTTGATCGTAAAGGTGTCGCCACGAGACGACCACTGCGGCGATCGTATCTTCAACGGTGGTGGCATACGCGAGCGGTGGGGCGCGGCAATATCGAACGCACATCCTCATCCCCAATAGCGCTCAGTCGGCGATAGACGGGATCTCGTAGGAGATCGCCTCGTCGCTGAAGTCGTAGCGGTCGTTGTGCATGGGCGCTCGCCTCACCGTTCCCAACGTTGATGTAGTCACCTGGCACCTTCTTGCCGCTGGGGCTCATCGACAAGTCCGAGGTTGACGCGCTTGGGTGACGCGCGCATGGCCCGGCTCTCGTACTTGGCAAGCACCGCACGAGCCTGGGTGACGACGGCGTCCGCGATTGCCGCCTGGCCTTCGGCAGAAGGGTGAAAGGCGCCCGAATAGACGCTGGCCAGCAGTAGCTGTACCCAGCCATAGCCCTGCATCGTCATTGCTGTCCGGATGAGCGACTTGGCGACATGGAAATTGCCCGTCATGAAGGCGTCGTTGGGTGTCCGAAACAGGCGCTGGCGGGGTGCATAGGCTCGCCATTGCGATGGGTTGAAGGGCTCCCAGGTGCCGTTGACCTTGCGCGGGACCCGCAGCTCGTCCGTCATGGTCCAGGGCGCGTCACTGTAGCCGGCGCACAGACCGCGGCCCCGGAAGGTAGCGCGGTGCCCCTCCACGAACGACCACGAATGCTGGTTTGCGCTCTCCCGCATGACGTCGTTGAGGCGCTCGGCTACTGCGCTGGCAAGTTGCGCCTTGGACTCGCCCAGGAAGAACTCTGGCAGGACGGTCATGCCGGCCTGGCCGTCGGGGCAGACGGTCTTGCCGTCGTCGAGCAGCGCCATTGGCGGATAGCCTGTAAGGATGATCCGATCGGACTCCGGCCAGGCCACGTGCAGGAAGTCGTGCAGCGCGCGATTTAGCGAATTCATTCGGTCGTCCAGCGCGTCGAGCTGGGGGCCTGCCTCGAAGAGGCCGTGCACCTGACCGAACCAGCCGCCTAAACGGCGCAAGACCGACTTGTCGTCCAGCACGGCGTTGGCCACCAGCCGAGCGAAGCCCACGTCGTTGCCGCCGACCGACAAAAGCAGCAAATCGATCTTGCGTGCGCGAGCCGCGTCGCACTTCCTGAGCGCCAGGCTGCCCTTGAGCTCGGGAATCCGGTCTTTGAGGTGGTAGGCCTCCGGCAGATCGTAGGTCTTCGCACTGCTATTGCCGCACTGCACCTCGGCGACGGCGGAAATCTGCGGCAGGTCCGGGGGATTGGGCACCCACTCGTTGCCCTTGTATTCGAGGAAGAGACCGTACGTCGTCTCCGCGCCCGAGCAGGCGAACCCGGCGAACGTCACCGCGCGGTGCGGATCCTCGATGGCGAGCTGCAGCGCGGCCCGCAGCTGGTGGGAGTAGAGCGAGCGGTGACAGGCCTGGTCCTGCCAGCGTGCGTTCTCCTCGATGAACTTCCTGTCGCCGATCTCCTTCCAGTCGCCGATGCGGGCCGGATACCCTGTCAGCGCCGCCTCTTTGGAGCCGGAAC
>VBAB01000737.1 GCA_005888525.1 Alphaproteobacteria bacterium | reverse complement strand
GAGACCGCTTCGATGACGCCGATCAGCAGGCCGGCGACGAGCGCGCCCGGCACGCTGCCGAAGCCGCCGAATGCCACCGTCACGAAAGCGACGATCGCCAGCGTCTCGCCCACGGTCGGCGAGGTATAGAAGAACGTGGCGATCAGCGCCCCGGCAATGCCGGTCGAGCCGGCGGCGAGCGCCCAGGCGACCGCCTGCATGCGCTCGGGCCGGATGCCCATGAGCTGGGCGGCGGTGGCATCCTCGGATACGGCAAGCATCCGGCTGCCGAGCGACGTCCGCGTCAAGATCAGATGCAACGCCAAGGTCACGAGCAGGCCGACCATGCCGGCGAGCAGGCGGGGCGCATCGACCCGGATGGCGCCGAGCACGAACGGCGGCCCCAGGATGTTGTCGGGGAGCGTCTTGAAGTTGGCGCCGAAGTACCAGAACGCGGAATAGCGCAGCAGCAGCGCCAGGCCGAAGGTGCCGAGGATCTGCGCCAGCATCGGCCCCTTCATGATATGGCGGACCAGCAGGAAGTAGCTCAGCACCCCGACGGTCGCCAGCACCAGGGCAGCGACGGGCACGGCTGCGGCCGGGCCGCCGCCGAACATGGTCCAGACGAGGAACGCGGTGTACATCGCCAGCATGACGAAGTCGCCATGGGCGAAGTTGATCACGTTCATCATGCCCCAGATGAGCGTGAGGCCCGAGGAGAAGAGAGCGTAAACGGCGCCGATCAGCAGGCCGCTCACGATCACTTGCAGGAGTATGGAGGACATGGGGCGGGGCGTCACACAGTTCGGGCGCGGTCCGATGCTCGGGCCGCGCCCCTATTTGCAAATGCCAGCCGTGCTTACCAGCCCTTGTAGGGAAGCTTCAACTCGCCCGCGGCCTTGTCCTTCGGCCAGACGGGCACGTACTTGCCGCCCTGCATCTGCGTGATGAGGCTGGATGCCAGCACGTTCTGGCCCTTCTCGTCGAACTTGACGCCGTTGTAACCGGTCACGACCTGGCTGGCCTTCAGGTCCGTCGCCTTCAAGGCGGCCTGGATCTTGGCCGGCTCCGTCGAGCCCGCACGGTTGATGGCCTCGGCCATGATGAGCAGGCCCTGCATGGCGCGAGCCGAGGGATCATCGAGGTCGTTGCCGGTTTTCTTCTTATAGAGCTCGTTGATAACGGCGCTCACCGAGCCGGGCTTGCCGACCGCGAAGGAGGACCTGTTGACCAGGCCCTCGACCAGCGCTCCCGAGGTGGCCACGAAGGAAGGATCGTTGAAGCCCGCGTTGTCGGCGATCATGATGGAGGGCTTCCAGTTCAGGTCCTTCATCGTCTTGGCGTAGAGGATCGCGTCCGACGTGTAGGAGATGAAGATGAGGACGTCGGGGTTCTTCTCCTTGAGCTGCAGCACCTGCGGCTGCACGTCGGTGGTGTTGGCCGAGTAGGGGATCACCTGCGTGATGTTGTGGCCGTCCTTGGCGAACACCTCCTTGATGACGCTAGCCACCGAGTTGCCGTACTCGGTGTTCTCGTTGACGATGGCGATGGAGCCGGTCTT